>JBFWQJ010000265.1:0-4192 GCA_050249515.1 Dehalococcoidia bacterium
CAGCGCTCCGCGTCGAAGTCGCGGCCGTGCGCCGCCTCGATCTGCTTCGCGAGCCGCAGCAGCGCGCGCGCGTCTAGGTCGCTGGTCCCCGCGACGGCGATGTTCAGGAACGCGGGCTGGTCGGTCACGCCCCACGGCGGCGTCTCATACAGCGCCGACACCGCATCCACCTCGACGCCGCCCGCGCGCAGCTCCTCGATCGCCTCGCGCAGGTGCGCGCGCCGGTCGCCGAGGTTGGAGCCGAGGGCGAGGTAGACGCGACGGGTCATTCGTGTCTCCCGAGCCTGACTCCTCCGGACTGTGAGGAGCGCAGCCCCTCACATCTTCCATTCTGAACCCCTCCCCCGTTGGGGAGGGGCAGGGAGGGGAGTCAGGGCAGCACGCCGCGCACCACGGCGTCCGCGACGCGCGCGACCTGCACCATCTCCTCGACGTCGTGCACGCGGACGATGTCCACGCCCTGCTGGACCGCGAGCGCGATCGTCGCCGCCGTGCCCCACTGGCGCTGCGCCGCCGGCCGGTCGACCACGTAGCCGATCGCCGACTTCCTCGACGTGCCGATGAGCAGCGGGCGCCCGAGGTCACGCAGCTCGCCGAGGCGACGGAGCATGTTGTAGTTCTGCACCGGCCCCCAGCCGAAGCCGAAGCCGGGGTCGAGGATGATGCGCTCGCGCGGGACGCCCGCGTCGGCCGCCAGCGCCATCCCGCGTCGCAGCCCGTTGCGGATGTCCTCGATCACGTCGCCGCCGAACTCGCGGCCGCGCTGGTTGTGCATGATCACCACGGGGACGCCCGCCTTCGCGACGACCGCCGCCATCTCGGGGTCGCCCTGCAGCCCGGCGACATCGTTCACCGCGTCCGCGCCGGCGTTGATCGCGCGCTGCGCGACGCTCGCCTTCGTCGTGTCCACGGTGATCGGCGTGCCCCGCACCGCCCGGCGCACCGCGCCGAGCACGAGGGACAGGCGCTCCCACTCCTCGTCCGCGTCCACCGGCGCGAATTCCGGGCGCGTCGACTCCGCGCCGACGTCGATGATGTCGGCGCCCGCCTCCACCATCGCGCGCGCCAGGTTGGCCGCGCCAGTCGGGTCCACGATGCCGTCGCCGGAAAAGGAGTCGGGCGTCGCGTTGATCACGCCCATGACGAAGGTGCGCGCGCCCCACGCGAACCTCGTCTTGCCGATCTGCATCGGCGCGGGATGGTCGCCCGTGGGCACCGGAGGCGTGGGGTCCACCCTAAACCACCTCAATCGGCTCTTCCTCGATCACGCCGCCCTGGCGGATATGGTAGGCCCGCACGTCCGCCTCTTCGTGTTGCAGGGAGACGAGGATGTAGTACGTCCCCGGAAACATCGGCGGCTGCTCGATCTCGCCCGGCGGGAAGAACGCCATGCGGACGTCCGTCGGCGAGGGGTACGCCTGCGAGGCGACGTGCGAGTGGTAGATGGAGAACAACGTCTCGCCGGTGTCGTCGCGCTGACGCTCCAGCCGCATCATCTGCACCGGGTTCATCTCGTAGCGGTACGGGCTCGCGGCGGTGTTGCCGACGCGGTGCACTGCCACCGGCACGCCGTCCTTCGCGTGCACCATCCCGCACGCCTCGTTCGGCAGGTCCTCGCGGGCGTGGGCGACCATCTCGTCGATGATGGCGCGGGGGATGCGAGGCATGGGCGGCCCTTTCCGGTTGCGGTGGCCGGGACGCCTCGCGACCTCCCGGGGCGTCCTCATCCTCCGCGCGACAGGCAGGTTGCCGCAAGCGACCTGCCGCTCCGCTGAAACCGCCGGGAAATCACAAATGCCCCCTGCGCCGCCCGCCCGGCCTGCCGATGATCACCCCGGGGCGGTCTCGCCCCGGGACCGGACCCCGCGGGAGGGTGCGATGCAAGCCATGATCTGCGACGCGTGCCGTCGACCGATGGACCGCGAGGGCTTCGAGCTGTCGCTGCTCCGCGCGGCCGTGGTCCACACCCCGGGCGAGCAGCCGCACCTCACGAACATCGCCGGGAACAACGGCGTGCTGTCCGCCTCGCTCTGCCTGCGCTGCGGCGAGCGGCTGAACGCGATCATCCGCCACAAGCTGCAGGACCCGTGCCCCACCTGCGAGGTGGAGCCGATGATGCTGGGCGACCTGCGGATGGAGCAGCGCCTGTCGCAGCGCCGCGCCGGCTAGCGCGAGGCGGGACGCCTCGGCGGGCCCGCTACCACCACATCTTCTCGGCGACGCGCTCCGCGATGTCGGCGTAGTCGCGGCTCCAGAGGCCGGTGGAGAGGTACTTCCACCCACCGTCCGCCAGCAGGCAGACGACCTGGCCGGACTCCATGCGCTCCGCCGTCCGCTGCGCCGCGCGCACCGCGGAGCCCGCGGAGATGCCGGCGAAGATGCCCGTGCGGTGCGTCAGCTCCTTCGTCGTCGCGAACGAGGTGGCGGAGTCCACCACAATGCGCCCGTCCAGCACGCTGTCGTCGAAGACCGGCGGGATGTAGCCGTCCTCCAGCGCGCGCAGGCCCTGCACCATGTCGCCGGGGTGCGGCGCCGCCGCGATCACGCGGATCGCGGGGTTGTACTCCTTCAGCCGCCGGCCCGTGCCCGTCAGCGTCCCGCCGGTGCCCAGCCCCGCCACGAACGCGTCGATGTCGGGGCAGTCGCGGATGATCTCGGGCGCCGTGGTCTCGTAGTGGGCGCGCGGGTTCTCCGCGTTCTCGTACTGGAACGGCATGAACCAGTCGGGGTGCTGCGCGGCGATCTCGGTCGCCATCTTCACGGAGCCGTTGGTGCCCAGGTCGCCGGGGGAGTAGATGATCTCCGCGCCGAACGCCTCCAGCAGGAATACGCGCTCCTCGGACACGGCGTCCGGGAGCACCACCTTCACGGGGTAGCCGCGCAACTGCCCGATCATCGCGAGCGCGATGCCGGTGTTGCCGGACGTGGGCTCGAGGATCGTCTGGCCGGGCTTCAGCCGCCCGGTGCGCTCCGCCTCGTTGATCATGAAGAGGGCGATCCGGTCCTTCACGGAGCCGGACGGGTTCTGCCCCTCGAGCTTGGCCCAGATCTGCACGCGCGGGTTGGGCGACATTACGGAGATGTCCACCAGCGGCGTGTCGCCGATCATGTCCAGCACGCTCGAGTACTTCATGGCTATCTCTTCTTGGCCCTCATGCCGGGAATACCCGGCCCGGGCCGCTCCAGACCTGCGGGCCCCGATGTCGCCCTCATGCCGGGGCTACCCGGCCCGGGCCGCTCCTGGCCGGCGGCTAGTTGCCGCCGGCGAGCGCCGGGAGGAACGAGACGACGTCGCCGTCCTTCAGCGACGTGTCCTTGCCGCCCAGGTACCGGACATCCTCGTCGTTCAGGTAGATGTTCACGAAGCGCAGGAGCTCGCCCTTGTCGTCCGTGATCCGGCCGGCGAAGCCGGGGTAGTCGCGGTCGATGTTGTCGATGAGCTCCCGGATCGTGCCGCCGTCCGCCTTGAACTCGCGCTGACCGTTCACGGCCTGCTGGATCACGGACGTGACGTTCACGGTCACCGCCATAGAGTTGTCTCCTTCTGCCGCGCCTCTGGACGCGGGTGCGTGCGCGCCGGGGCGCGCCGCTTCGTCCACGCGGACCGGGAGCCGCAAGGGCTCCCGGCCGCGCATCGTCATGCGTCTGCCCGGGCTAGTGCGTGTTCACGAACGAGCCGTCGGGCATCACGATCGGCGGCGAGCCGCAGAACGCGTCGTAATCGATCAACTCGGTCACGGTCGGGTTGTCGCCGCAGAGCGGGCAGCTCGGGTCGCGGCGCACCTTCATCGTGCGGAACTCCATGGTCAGCGCGTCGATGAGCAGCAGGCGGTTCACCAGCGGGTTGCCCACGCCGAGGATCTGCTTGAACACCTCCGTCGCCTGGATCGACCCGACGATGCCCGTGATCGCGCCGAGGACGCCGGCCTCCGCGCACGAGGGCACCAGGCCCGGGGGCGGGGGATCCGGGTAGAGGCAGCGGTAGCAGCCGGAGCCCGGCTTGTAGACCGTCGCCTGCCCGTCGAACAGCAGGATCGCGCCGTCCACCAGCGTCTTGCCCGCCAGGTAGCAGGCGTCGTTCACCAGGTAGCGCGTCGCGAAGTTGTCCGCGCCGTTCACCACGATGTCGTACTGGCTGATGATCTCCATCGCGTTGTCGGACGTGATCGGCAACGGGTGCCCCACGACCTCG
>JBFWQJ010000266.1:0-4159 GCA_050249515.1 Dehalococcoidia bacterium
TCGTCTCGACGTGGGGATTGGGCGAGATCACGGACGCCTCGGGCTCCTTCCCGCTCGGCTTCCTCACGATCGCGGCCGTGTGCGTCGCCGGCCTCCTCAAGACCGGCTACCTGGCGATCATCAAGCGCCCCTGGACGCCCCCCGCCGAGTAGCCCGGGGAGCCATCGAGGCCGCCCGGGGACGGTTCCGCACAAGCCGCGACGCGCCTACGCTCGCGGCACGGAGTCGCCCGTGGAGTACCTGATCGTCTTCCTGGTCTCGGCGTTCGCCGCGCTCATGCAGGCCGCGGTGGGCTTCGGCTTCGCGGTGGTGTTCACGCCGCTGCTGGCGCTGGCCGTCGACCCGCGCGACGCGATCGCGCTCTCGCTGATCCTCAGCATGTCGCTTTCCGTGGTGCTCTACGTGAGCGACACGCCGCGCGCCCGCCTGGCGACCGTGCTGCCGATGTTCCTGGCGGCGACGCTGGTGACGCCGCTGGGCGTGTACGTGCTGGCCGTCGCGGACGAGAAGGTGCTGCGCATCGCGATCGGCATCGGCGTGCTCGCGTCGGTGGTGGGCCACTTCGTGCTCCCGCACCCTGCCGAGGAGCGCCCGGAGCGGATGGTGCAGACGCTGGGCATCGGCATGGTGTCCGGGGTGATGCGCGGGGCCACCGGCATGGGCGGCCCGCCGGTGGTGATCTACGAGCACTGGCGCGGCGCGCCGACGATGTCGATCCGCCGCCGGCTGCTCGCCTACTTCGCGCTGAGCGGCGTCGCGGGCACCTCGATCGCGGCGGGATGGGGCCTGTTCACCGACAACCCGGTCTTCACGGGGGACACGCTGCTCCACTCGCTCGCCGGGATCCCGGCGGTGTTCATCGCCATCTACGGCGGGCGCTGGATCCGTCCGAGGCTCTCCGACTTCTGGTTCCGGATGCTGTCCATGGGCCTGCTGGTCTTCATGGGCGCCGTCTCGATCCTCGGCGCCGTCCGCTAGGCGCTCACCCCGTCCGGCCCGTACAACGACAGCGAGGCCGCCCTTCCGGGCGGCCTCCTCGTCGTCGTCGCGTGTGACGCGCGGCTAGCGGCGGCGGCGCGAGAACGCGACCGCGGGCTCGCGGTCGGGACGGCCACCCTCGACGTCGCCTCGGCGGGTCGGCCGTCCGCCACGCGGGGCGGCGCCGCGAGGCGCGGGGCGACGCTGCGCACCACCGGCGTTGCGGCCGCGCGCCGCACCGGACGATGCCTGCGCGCCACCTCGACCCGGCGCGGGCCAGACGAGGCCGGCCGGAGCCTCCCACGCCTTGAGGTCCAGCAGCCGGTTGTCGTCCGGCTGCATCGGCACGATCGCGAGGTCGAGGCCGGCGTCGCGCTGGATCTCCGCGATGTCGCGCATCTGCTCCGGCAGCACCAGCGTCACGACCAGTCCCTCCTCCCCGGCGCGCGCGGTGCGGCCGGAGCGGTGGAGGTACACCTTGTGGTCCTCGGGCGGGTCGAAGTGGATCACCACGTCGATGCCGTCGACGTGCAGGCCGCGTGCCGCCACGTTCGTGGCGACCAGGACGGTCGTGCGCCCTGAGGAGAACGAGGCGAGCGAGCGCTCGCGCTTGTTCTGGGACATGCGGCCGTGGATCGCCTCCGTGCGGAGGCCCTCGCCGGCGAGCTGCTTCGCGACCCGGTCGGCGCCATGCGTGGTGCGGACGAAGACCAGCGCGCGCTGCGCACCGGCGCAGATGCGCGCGGCCACGGCGAGGCGCTGCTCCGCGGTCACGCCGATGAAGCGCTGCTCCAGGCTGTCCACGGACTGCGTCTCGCTGGCCACCTCGTGCGTGGCGGGGTCCTGCTGGTAGCGCCGCACGAGTTCGCCGACGGCGCCGTCCAGCGTCGCGGAGAACAGCAGCGTCTGCGGGTTGCCGGAGATCTGCTTCAGGATGCGCTCGACCTGCGGCATGAAGCCCATGTCCGCCATCTGGTCGGCCTCGTCCAGGACGACGAAGCGCACGTCCGCGACGGTCATCTCGCCGCGCTCCAGCAGGTCGTTCATGCGCCCCGGCGTGGCGATGACCACGTCCACACCGGCGCGGAGCGCGGTGATCTGGCGCGCCATGGACACGCCGCCGTAGATCGCCGTGATCCACAGGCCGCGCGCCTCGGCCAGCGGGGCCAGCTCGTCCGCGACCTGGTTCGCCAGCTCGCGCGTGGGCACGAGCACGATCGAGGTGGGGCGGCGCTTCTTCGCGGTCTGGGTGCGCATGAGCATGGGCAGGCCGAACGCCAGCGTCTTGCCGGAGCCGGTCTTGGCCTTGCCGCAGACGTCGCGGCCGGCGAGCGCGTCCGGGATCGTCAGCACCTGCACCGGGAACGGCGAGGTGATGCCGCGCTCGTTCATCGCACCGACCAGGTCGGCAGAAACGCCGAGCTCGGCGAAGGACACGCCGGTGTCACCAAAGGGGTTCGGGACGTCCTCCACGGCGAGCGTGGCGACGGGGGTGCGCCCCTCAGGCTCGACCTCGACGGTCGAATGCGAGGGGCGCAGGCGGGAAAAGAAAGACAAGCGGAAGTTCTCCGAGTTCGGATGGAGTCCGGGGTGGCTGAGCGCCAGCCGGGCCGTGCGGGTTGCCGCGGAGGAAGGTGGAACGGGCGCGCACGCCGGTTGCTGACCGGGGAAGGAGCGCTGCTCAGTGCCGTCCACGTCGTGCTTGTTCACCAGCGATGTGTGGCTGGCGCCGCCGGGCTCCGGGCTCGCAGGCGGTCGTTGGATGCGGTGCGAGGATGACATCTCGCGCGATGTGCATCGCGACGATCCTCGAGGCCGTGGACTCACCGTAACACGTCGCGTCATGACCGGCGAATGCGGGCAATCCCTGCTCGAAGGTTTCCATAGCGCGCGACACGCACGAAGATGGGTGCGAGGACCCTCGAGTTCGCGGAGAGCAGGCGCGAGATGACGAGCGAATCCGGCACACGCGACCCGTTGGACGAATACCTGAGCCCGGTCTCGGGCTACCAGGTCCTGATCCGCCTGCGCATCCAGAACCAGCCCGGCAACCTGGGCCGCGTCACCATGGCGATCGGCGAGATGGGCGCGGACGTCACCTCCGTCGACATCGTGGAGGCGCGCACCGCGTACGTGGTGCGCGACGTGCGCGCGTTCTGCCTGGACGAGGCCAACGCGCAGGCGATCGTCGCCCGGCTCTCGCAGATCGAGGGCATCGAGGTGATGTACGCCGCGGACCGCACCTTCGAGCTGCACCACGGCGGCAAGATCCAGATCCAGAACCGCGTGAACATCCGCAACAACATCGAGCTCTCGTGGGTGAACTGGCCGGGCGCGGAGCGCGTCTCGGAGTACCTGCAGCGCAAGCCGGACGCCGTGTGGGCGCTGACGACGAAGGCGAACAGCGTCGCCGTGGTCACAGACGGCACGGCGGTCCTCGGCCTGGGCGACGTCGGCCCGGAGGCCGCGATGCCCGTGATGGAAGGCAAGTCGATGCTGTTCCGCTCCTTCGCGGACATCGACGCGTGGCCGATCTGCCTGAACACCACGGACACGGACGAGATCGTAGATGTGGTGAAGGGGATCGCGCCGGGCTTCGGCGGCATCCTCCTCGAGGACATCGCCGCGCCGCGCTGCTTCGAGATCGAGGACCGGCTGAAGGCGGCGCTCAAGATCCCGGTGTTCCACGACGACCAGCACGGCACCGCGGTGGTGGTGCTGGCGGCGCTGATCAACAGCCTGAAGATCGTCGAAAAGCGCCCGGAGGACCTGAAGGTCGTCCTGGTCGGCGTCGGCGCCGCGGGCCTCGCCTGCGCGCGCATCCTGATGAACTTCGGCGTCCGCCACATCATCGGCTTCGACCGCTACGGCGCGATCTACCGCGGCCGCGCGGAGGGCATGTCGCCGGAACTCGACTGGTTCGCGGAGCGCACCAACGCCGAGGGCTTCGACGGCTCGATCACGGAGGCGATGACGGGCGCGGACGTGTTCCTCGGCCTCGCGCGGCCGCGACTGATCACGCCGGAGCAGGTGGAGCGCATGGCGCCGGGCGCGATCGTCTTCGCGCTGTCGAACCCGGAGCCGGAGATCATGCCGAACCTGATCCAGGGCAAGGCGCGGATCATCGCGACCGGCCGCTCGGACTTTCCGAACCAGGTGAACAACGAGCTCTGCTTCCCCG
>JBFWQJ010000267.1:0-4150 GCA_050249515.1 Dehalococcoidia bacterium
TCATGCCTCCGCCCCCCGCTCCGCTCGTCCTGGGCGACAACAACGTGTGGCCGTTCCGGCTGGACGAGGGCGGCTGGCTGCTCGTGGACGCGGGCCTCGACTACCTCGACGACTGCGTGACGTCGTGGGAGGTGCTGGTGGAGCAGGCGCGCGCGATCGGGTGCACGCCGGATGACGTGCGGGTCGTCGTCGTCACGCACGAGCACATCGACCACGCGGGGCTCGCGGCACGCTGGGCCGGGTACGGCGCGGCGATCGTCGCGATGCCGGAGGCGCTGCCGATGCTCATCGCGGGGCGCACGGCGTACGGCGCGATCCGCGACCGCCGCCTCGCGGAGATGCGCGACCACGGCTGCCCGACCGACGTGCTGGAGGCGATCGCGCGCGCGCAGGCGGCGCACGACTCGCGGCGCCTCGGCTGGGAGGGCTGCGCGCCGGGCGTGCTGGTGGAGGCGCGGGACGGCGACACCTTCGCGCTGGAAGACGGGCGCACGCTGCACCTGATCGCGGCGCCGGGGCACACCCCCGGCAACCTCGTCGCGTTCGTCGCGGATGCGGGGCGCTCCACGCGCGGCGACCTGTGCAGCGGCGACACGCTGCTGCCGACGACGGTGCCGACGCCGGGGCTGCAGTTCCCCGCGATCGCGGACCTGATCGCGGAGATCGGGCACACCCCCGGCGATGTCGTCTCCGGAGCGATCGAGGCGGCGCCGCGCTGGCCCTCGCTGCCGCCGTTCCTGCGATCGGTGGAGCGGCTGCGCGCGCTCGACGTGCGGCGCATCCTGCCCGGGCACGGCGAAGTGGTGGACGACCCGGCGCGCCTCTTCGCGCAGTTCGAGGCGCACCACGCGCGGCGGGCACAGCGCGTGCGCGCGCACCTGGAGCGCGCGGGGGCGGCGGGCGACACGGCGTACGGCGTGGTGCGCGGCCTGTTCCCGCGCCTCCCCGCCGCGCGCATCGGACAGGCGCTGACGGAGACGATCGGCCACCTTGACCTGCTCGTGGAGCGCGAGGAGGCGACGCAGGACGCCGGCGCGGACGGGACGATGCGCACGTGGCTGGTGCGCTGAACGCCGCGCTCGGTCTCCCTCGATCGCCGCGATGGCACGACGGCGCGCGTCTGTTGCACATGCGTGAAATGCGGAGCGAATCTGCGCGATCCGCACTCGTCGCGCCTCGCCGGGCGAGTAGAATGAAGACATCGAACGGGGCGGAAGGAGGCGAGGATGAGCAACCACTACGAACGCTTCCGAGCAGGTACTCGAGCCACCAGCTAGTTCCCGGAGGGTTCCGCCCTTGGACAGAGCAGCCCGTCGACGCTGAGCCGTCGGCAAGACGATCCTCCAGCCGCACATGGCTGGGCCATTCGATAGACATACCAGCGCGGTGAACGCGCCCCGGTCGCGCGACATGCACGACCGAACCCCCAGAACAGAGGCTCCGCTGAGGCGGAGCCTCTTTCGTTGTGCCCCCGTTGCGGCGCGGCTGCCTGGGCCCGCCGTGGGCGCGTACCATCGAGGCATGCGCATCGCCTCATCGATCCACCGTATCGGCGACAGCCCGCTGGTCAACGCGTACCTCGTGGAGGACGCGGGCGAGGTGACGGTGATCGACGCCGGCATGCCGGGCGGCTACGACGACATCCCGCGCGAGTTGGCGGCGATGGGCCGGCGCATCGAGGACGTACGCGCGCTGGTGCTGACGCACGGGCACACCGACCACCTGGGCTTCGCGGAACGGCTGCGCGCCGCGCGCGACATCCCTGCGCTGATCCACGCGCTGGACGCGCCGCTGGCGCTGGGCACGGCGAAGGAGGGCGCGAAGCCCATGGGCCCGGTGCGCCTCGGCCCGCTGCTCGGCTTCCTCTGGTTCGCGGTGCGCCACGGCGGCCTCCGCCCGCCCCCGCGCCTGCACCTCGCGTCCACGTTCGAGGATGGCGCGGTGCTGGACGTGCCGGGCGCGCCGCGCGTGGTGCACCTGCCCGGGCACACGGCGGGCAGCGCCGCACTGCACGTCCCCGGTGCGGACGCGCTGTTCATCGGCGACGCGATCGCGACGTACGCGGTGACCAGCGGCGTGCGCGGCCCGCGCATCGCGCCGTTCACGGCGGACCGCGCACAGGCGCTCGCCTCCCTCGATCGGCTGGAGGGCGTGGAGGCGCGCTGGGTGCTGCCAGGCCACGGCGAGCCGTGGACGGATGGCGTGGCGGCGGCGGTGCAGCGCGTGCGTGAGGCGGAGACGGCGCTCCGCGGGTAGCGCCCGATCCGAATCAGGCCGCCTCCCCCTCGACGGGGGGGCTGGGGGTGCGCCCCCTACTGCGCGGCGAGGTGGCGGTAGAGCGTGGGCAGGCGGCGCGGCAGCGTCTCCAGGTCGTCCACCACCTCGTAGCCGATGTCGTCGCACATCTGCTTCAGGTAGTCGTGGCCTTCCTTGTCGACGGTGATGAGGAAGGGAGTGATGCCCTTCCGCTTCGCTTCCAGCAGCGCCTGCTTCGTGTCGTGGACCGCGTATTCCTTCTCGGTGCGGTCGCGCCCGTAGCCGTGGTCCTGCGGCCGGCCGTCGGAGACGAGGATGAGGATCTTCACCTTCGCGTCGTACTCGTCCAGCTTGTGGATCGTGTGCCGGATCGCCGGGCCCATGCGCGTGGAGCGGATCGGTTCGATCTTGTCGATGCGCCGGTGGATCGTCTCCGACATCTGCTCCTCAAGGTTCTTGATGACGTGGAACTCCACGTTGTCCCGGCCGTAGCCGGAGAACCCGAAGATGCCGTACGAGTCCCCGATCGCCTCCAGCGCCTCCACGATCAGCACCGTCGATTCCTTCTCGAGGTCGATGATGCGCTTGGGCGGCTCGATGGCGTTCTTCGCGCGGCGAGCGGCGAGCCACTGGAAGTACTTGCGCGGGTCGCCGTCGAAGTCGTCCTGGTCGTTGGAGTCGTACTTCTGGCGCTGCTTCTCGATCTCCTCGTCCGTGGACGCGGACATGTCGAGGAGGAACGCGACGGCGACGTCACGCTCCACCTTGTTGCGCCGGTTGTAGATGCGGGCCTGCGGGCCGACGCCCGCCTTCTTGTCGACGTGGAACTCGATGGCGAGGTCCAGGTCCAGCTCCTCGCCGTCCTCCAGGCGCTTGATCTTCTTGAAGGACTCCGGGCGCATCAACTCGAACTGGCGGCGCGTCTCCATGACGAGGCCGTGGTACTTCCGCAGCGTCTCCTGGTAGAACTCGCCGTCGCCCATCTCGGAGAAGCGCTCGCCGACGCGCGTCCAGCGCGGGCGGTAGTCGGAGGCGCGGAAGTCCCACTCGTCGTAGTAGAACCAGTCGATCTCCGGCTTCAGGTCGCTCTCGCCGCCGTCGCCCTTGCCGCCGTCGGCCGTGTCGCCACCCTCGGACTGCTCGGGCTTCTGGTCGCCGGCGGCCTTCTGCGCCTCCTGCTCCATGTTCTCGAGGAACGCGCCGAGGCTCTGGTCCAGGTCGCCCTCCGACCACTCGCCCAGCGAGATCTCGGCGGAGTTCTGGAGCAGCTCCATGAGCTGCTCCTTCGTCAGCGGGGCGGTCGGGCCGTCCTCGCCGTCCTTCTGCGCCTTGAGCTTGGACATGAGCTGGACGAGCTCCGGCTTGAAGTCGCCGCGGAACTCCGGCTGGGGCGGGTTCTCGAACTCCATCTCCTCGCCGCCGGGCATGTCGCTCGGGGCGCCCTCGCCCTCGCCGGGCATGCCCGGCGCGATCGAGTACATGTCCTCCGTGGGCGCCTCGAACTTGCCGTCGGCGTAGGCCTCGGGGACGTTGGGGATCGCGACGGCGATGTCGTAGATCGCCTGCGCCACCTCCGCGGAGTCCTGGACGGTGGCGCCCTCCTGCTCCACGACCTTCAGCGCGGCGATGCCGCGGCGGAGGTACTCGTTCAGCGAGTGCGGCCAGCGCATGGTCTCCGGCGCGCCGAGCGAGGAGCGCAGCAGGTTCTCCATGTACGCCTGGCGCAGGCCCATGAGCTCCACGGGCGGGCGGTGGTTGGCCTCGTGCTCCTGCAACACGCGCAGCCAGCGGCGGATGCCGCCGTACTCGCGCCCCGTCTGCGCGTCGATCCGCGTGTCCTCGGCGATGGTGAACAGCCCGAGGATCAGCGAGCGGTCTTCGAACATGTTGAAGA
>JBFWQJ010000268.1:0-4040 GCA_050249515.1 Dehalococcoidia bacterium
TTCTGGTGGCTGCTGTTCATCGTGTCGTCGGCCGGCATCTTCTACGGCTTCGCCATGCCGTCGCTGAACAACGCGGGCCTCGAGCTGGCGCCGGACCGCATCGCCACGCTCGTGGGGCTGCGCGGCATGTTCCACAGCCTCGGCGGCACGCTCGGCATCGCGCTCGCGGTGCTGATCACCTCGCGCGGGTCGAGCACCGTCGCCGGCATCGAGGGCGCCTTCCTCACGATCGGCGTGCTCGCGCTCCTCAGCAGCGTCTGCGTGCTGTGGGTGCCCGAGCTGGGCGTCGCCGCCCGCCGCCGCGAGACCGCTGCGCGCGCCCCGGAGGACGCTGCGAAGGACGCCGCGTCGTAGTCCTCGACGTCCCGCCCCCGCGCGCGGGCGAGGCGGTATGCTCCGCGCGACCTCGACGATGCCGAGGAAGTGGAGGCCGCGCCGTGATCACCGATGCCCAGGTCCACCTGTACCTGCCCGACACGCCCGAGCACCCGTGGCCGCACGAGCCGGGGCGCACACCCGCGCCGGCGAAGCACGCGCACGGCTACAGCGCGGAGCAGATGCTGGGCGCGATGGACGCCGTGGGCGTGGACCGCGCGGTGATCGTGCCGCCGGTCTGGGCGGGCGAGGACGCGAACAACGCCGCCGCCCTGGCCGCCGCGGCGCGCTACCCGGGCCGCTTCGCGGTCATGGGCCGGTTCGACGTCTACGCCCCGGACGCCCCCGAGCGGCTGGAGGGCTGGCTCGCCCGGCCGGGCATGATCGGCATCCGCATGAGCGGTCGGTGGGGCACCGTCCCCACCACCCTCGAGGAGGCCTACACCGACCCGGCGGCGGAGTGGTACTGGGCCGCGTGCGAGCGCCTCGGCATCCCGCTCATGGTGCTCACCCGCCAGCACGTCGCGCGCCTCGCGCCGATCGCGGAGCGGCACCCGCGCCTGCGGCTGATCGTCGACCACCTCTCGACCCAGGACAGCGAGACGGCGGCGGGCGCGTTCGGCGCGTACGAGGACCTCGTCGCGCTCGCGCGCTACCCGGAGGTGTACGTGAAAGTGGGCAACGGGCCGAACCGCTCGCTGCAGCCGTACCCCTTCGAGGACGTGCATCGCTACCTGCGCGGGATCTTCGACGCCTTCGGCGCGCGGCGGCTGCTCTGGGAGGCGGACGTCACGCAGCTCACGAAGAACACCTACGCGGAGTGCCTGCGCCTCTGGCAGGAGGGTCTGCCGTTCCTCACGGACGGCGACCGCGAATGGATCCTCGGGCGTTCCGCCGCCGAGGCGCTCAACTGGCCGGAGCGCGCCTGACGCCGGGGCCGCGCGACGCGCGCGGGATCGCGCCGAGCCGGGCTGCGACCCGCGTGCGAGCGATGGCCGCGTACGATGGATCGCGGGAGGCCCGATGCGCCGCACCACGCTGCGTCACCGCACGCCGTTCAGCCGAGGCCTCCGCGCCGCGCTGAGCGCCGCCGCGATCGCCCTCGCCGTGCTCGGCGCGACGGCGGGTGCGGCGCGCGCGGACGTCGTGATCACGCCCGGCACCGCCACCGCCTCGCGCGCGACGAACGGGCTGACGGGCAGCGGCGACTTCACCGAGGTCTCGACCATCGTCATCGCCGAGGGGCTCCCCGGCGACTTCCCGTCCGCAACCCGGCGCACGGTGATGATCACCGCGCCCCCGGGGTGGGAGTTCCGTCCCGGCCCGCTCTCCACGGAGGCCAGCACGCTCGCCGGCATCACCTCGATCGAGGCGGTGGCGGACGCGTCGATGGTCACGCTCACGTATTCCGCGATCCCGTCCCGGGAGGTCGATGTCGTGCGCATCGACGGGCTGTTCGCCCGCCCGGTGACGGGCGACCTCCCGGACGGCGACGCCACCGGCCGCGGCACGAACGGCACCGCCACCGTCGACGGCCTCGAGGGCGCGGCGGCGGTCACGCTCTCGGTGGAGGTGGGGCCCGGCACCTTCGCCGGCACGCCCGCGTTCTCCGTCGACAACCTCGCGCAGGCGGTGTTCAACGGCGGCACGGTCCCCCAGCTCGCCGCCGCGCTGGCGGAGGTCGGCGCGACCGGCGCGTGGGCGCAGGACGTCAACGGGCGCTTCGTGCCCTACGTGGTGAACGGCGGCTTCGTGAACGACCCGTTCCTCGCCGCGTTCCCGAACGGCGTCCCCGGCCCGATCGCGGTGACCGTGGTGCGCGGCGGCATCCGCGCCAATAGCCGCGCCTGATCCCCCTCGACCCCACGAGGTGGCCCGGCGGCTAGTGGCCGCCGAGCTCCCGCAGCGTCACCGGTAGCGAGCCGTCCGCCCACTCCAGCGACACCGCCGTGCGTTCCGCCAGCGCCTCCACGCGCGTGACGCGCGCGGGGCTGCGCTCGCTCGCCTGCTCCACCAGTACGACCACGTCCTCGCCCGGCAGCGGCAGCGTGCCCGCGGCCGTGAAGGAGTCGATGCGTCCGAGGATGCGCGGGGTCCGGCCCGGCCTGGCCACCTCGGTCCACACGAACAGCTGGCCGCGCCCGCGTGGCGTCATCGCGTCTGTGGCCTGCAGTTGCACCCAGCCAGCGTCACGCAGCGCGACGCGCGTCTCGGGAGCGAGGAAGGGCACCGCGCTCAGCGCCCGCCGCGCACGCAGTCGCACCGCAGCGACGGCCGATCCGATTGCGGCCGCCAGGCCGAGGCCGCCGACGATCCAGCGCTTCGAGATCTTCATGGGAGTCCTCCGTGTTTCATGGTGCGCGGGGCGCCACATCATGCGCCCTCGCGGGTCGTCCGTCATCGGGTGCGCGCCTCCGCGAGCCGTGCGTCGATCGCACGGCCCACCGGCTGCGGGCGCTTCCCATCGCTATCGCGGGATGCGCAGCTGCTGCCCGATGTGCAGGACGTCCAGGTCCTTCTCGGTCATGTTGTTGGCCGCGGCCAGGTCGGCGAGCGTGACATCGAACCGGATCGCGATCGCCAGGCCCGTGTCGCCGGACTTGACCAGGTAGGTCATCACCGGCTCCGGTGTCGGCGTCGCGGTCGCCACGACGGTCGCGATCGTCGGCGTGGCCGTCGGCGTCTCGCTCTGCGCGCTCCCGGAGCTGCACGCGACCAGCACCAGGCTCGCGCTCGCCAGCGAGAGCAGGCCGATGCCCACGCGTCGCGCCCACCTCGGACGCGCACGCCGCGGGTCGTACCGGTGAGATGGCAGGTACTGCAGGCTCATCAGCCTCTCCTCCCCAGTGGCGTCGCCACCGGCATGCGCCGGCGTCGACTGAGACGGGAGGTAGCGGGGCTACCTCCGATACGCCTACGGGGTTAGCTGACGGGTTCGGCGTCGGAAGTCGCCTATGCGCTGATCGCGCAATGCACCCCAGGAATTGGTTCCCCCGTTCCCGGCGGTGCGCCGGGATTCGGCTGTGACTCCTTCAACCTTACGCATGAAGGCGATGACGGTTCAAGTGAGTCGACGGTCATGCAATTCACACGCACGCGCGACGTCTCGTTTCGGACGGGCGCGTACGATCGATGGACGGGCGGCCCGGCGCGCGGTCAGCGCCGCCGGGCGAGCGAGAAGGGACGACCAATGGCTGACGCCTTCACGTACACGTCGAAGACGAGACTGGTCTACGAGGACGGCGTGCGACACGCGTACCTCGGCGACGTGCCGGAGCCGGTGCGCTACGGGCACCAGGGGACGCTGCGGCAGTACTACGGCGGCGCGGACGGCCCGCCGATGACCTCCACCCTCGACCACATCGTGGCGGCCGTCGCGGGCTGAATGCTCGGGACGCTCGTGGGCGCGCTCCGCGCCCGGAAGGTCGAGTTCGACCCTTCCCAGCTGCTCACCACGGTCGAGGGCACCATCGAGGGGCCCAGCAACCAGACGATCAGGATCACGAAGATCCACGTGCACTACGCCTTCAGGGTGCCCGCCGCGCAGCGCGAGGTGACGGACCGCGCGCTGGACGTGCATCCGCGTGGCTGTCCGGCGCACGAGAGCGTGAAGGATTCCATTGCCATCACCTGGTCGGCGGACGTGCAGGACGCCTGACCCGGTG
>JBFWQJ010000269.1:0-4019 GCA_050249515.1 Dehalococcoidia bacterium
ATGCGGTGCGCGTCCTCGGCGCCGATGCGCTCCGCGGTGAACATGAGCTCCGCGAGGTGCTTCTTCTGGATCACCTTCGACAGCAGCGGCACGACCAGCGCCGGGAAGATGCCGAAGCCCATCTCCGTCAGGCCGAACGTCGCCTGGTCGGAGGCAATGGCGAGGTCGCAGGACGCGAGGATGGAGTTGCCGCCCGCGAGGCAGTAGCCGTTCACGGAGGCGACGACGACGCCGGGGTGCTGCCAGATCAGGTAGTTGGTCTGCTCCCACGTCTCCGTGAAGTCGTGGTAGGTGCGGGTCCACTCCGTCTTCTGGTTCTTCTCGCGCTCCTGCGCGGACAGGTCGGCGCCGGCGCAGAACGCGGGGCCGTCGCCGCCGCTGATCGTGACGACGCTGGCGTCCCAGCAGGCACGCAGGGCGGCGCGGATCTCGGCGGTGAGGTCGCTGCTCATCGCGTTGCGCTTGTCCTGGCGGTTGAACGTGATGCGGGCGATCGTGCCCTCACGCTCCATCAGGCAGAGGTTTCCGTAACCATCGGGCATGACGAGCCTCCTCGGCGGTGGGCCGGGACCGCGCGGCGGGAGCCCGGACGGGGAACGGTGATTGGGCCCGGAGCGTACCCATCCCGCGCGCGCGGCAACATCAATTTCTCGATGCCCCCGTCAGCGCCTCCACGGGCGCGGCGCGATCGCGGGGCGCGCGGTACGATCGAGGCACCGACCCTCCCGCCGAGTTCCAGAGCGAGGTGCTGCGTGACCAACCCCTCCGGGCGTCGACGTGTCGTGGTGACCGGGATGGGCGCGGTGACGCCGCTCGGCGTGGGCCTCGATACGTTCTGGGAGAACGCGGTCGCGGGCCGCTCCGGCATTCGCCGCATGACGCTGGCCGACCCGACCAACTACCCCTGCCAGGTTGCGGGCGAGGTACCGGACTTCGACTACACGCAGTTCATGGATCGCAAGGACGGCCGCCGCATGGCGCGCTTCTCCCAGTACGCGGTCGCGGCGTCGAGGATGGCGATCGACCACGCCGCGCTCGACCTCGACCACACCGACCGCGAGCGCATCGGCGTGCTGATCGGCAACGGCGGCGGCGGCATCCCGAACGACGACGAGCAGATGCGCACGCTGATGGAGCGCGGGGGGATGAAGGTCGATCCGTTCTACATCTCGAAGCGCCTGAACAACATGGCCGGCGGGAACATCTCCATCCAGTTCGGCCTCCTGGGCTACAACAACACCGTCTCCACCGCGTGCGCGGCGGGGACGCAGGCGATCGGCGATGCGGTGGAGGTGATCCGGCGCGGTGCGGCGGACGTCATGCTCGCCGGCGGCTCCGAGGCAGGCGTGTGCGAGCTGGGCCTCGCCGGGTTCGCCTCCATGCGCGCGCTCGCCAGCGCGCACAACGGCGACCCGGAGCACGCCAGCCGCCCGTGGGACCGCGACCGCGACGGCTTCGCGCCGGCGGAGGGCGCGGGCATCCTGGTGCTGGAGGCGCTGGACCACGCGCTGGCGCGCGGGGCGACGCCGCTGGCGGAGTTGATCGGCTACGGCGTGAGCGCGGACGCCTCGTACCTGGTCGCACCGAGCGAGAACGGCGCGGGCGCGGCACGCGCGATGACGGCGGCGCTGCGCGACGCGGGCATCACGCCGGACGAGGTGGACTACGTCTCCGCGCACGCGACCGCGACGGACGTGGGCGACGTGGCGGAGACCGGCGCGCTGAAGACGGTCTTCGGCGAGCGCGCGTACCGGGTGCCGGTGTCCGCGCTGAAGTCTCAGATCGGCCACCTGCTGGGCGGCTCCGGCGGCGTGGAGACGATCGCCGCGATCCAGACGATCCGCACCGGCACGATCCTCCCCACGCTCAACCTCGAGCACCCGGGCGAGGGTTGCGACCTCGACTACGTGCCGCTGGTGGCGCGGCAGGCCGAGGTGCGCACGGTGGTGAAGAACTCCTTCGGCTTCGGCGGCCAGAACGCCGTCCTCGTCCTCCGCCGCTACGAGGCGTAGCGCGAGCGCCGCTCGCCGCACTGAGCGGGGCGGCCCCACCCCCTGCCCCCTCCCCGGCGCGGGGAGGGGCATCAGAAGCGAGGGCTTCGCCCTCGCGCTCCCCGGGTACGCGAGGCGCTCCGCGCTCGCAGGCATCGGCGCACAGGTGGCGCAAGGGCGCCGAGCCCGGCAACCACCCTCGACCTGCCACGCTGCGAGACTCCGGCCCCCTCTCCTGCGCAGCGGGAGAGGGATGGGGTGAGGGCCTCCGCCATCCGGCTCCGCACTCCGGCTGCACTCCGCCGTCACCCCTCGCGCGCCCTAGACGCACAGAGGCCGGGCGTGAGCCCGGCCTCTGCGATCGTGCTGCGCCGCGCGCTGCCAGCGAGGCGCTACGCGACGGCCATCCGCGAGTGCTGGGGGACCATGCCGTCCAGGAGCACCTCGAGCGACATCGTGTGGGCACAGGCGCGCTGCGCCTGGTAGTAGTCGCAGTCGCAGGACCAGCGTTCGCCGTCATAGTGCACGGTATGGTCGCTGTTGTTCCCGTGGACGGTGACGACCATCGAATGGAAGTCGAAGCGCTCGCGCTCCTCGGCGTAGCGGTGCGCCTTCTCGATCTTGCCGATCATGCCTGACTGCAAGAGAGCCTCCTTCGCCGCGAATCCCCATCGCGGGTGCTGCTCGAATGGCCCCAGAAACAACAATCGCCGCGGCAAGCCGCGGCGATTCAACGTCGTGTTCGGGGGGCCACTCTCGTGTGAAGTGTCTCCATCAGACCACCTCTGCGCGCAACCTAGTCCGGCGCGGCAGGCGCGTCAACATCGTGCGCCGCGGCACGAACGAGGCCGCGCGATCCGCCGCCGACGATTGCGCAGAATCGTGACGCGATATCCGCATCCCCGTCGTCTACGGGCCGGCTACAGGCCGGCTACAGGCCGGCTACGGGTGGTGCGAGAGCACCTCGTAGCGCGGGGACGGGCCCTCGAGGTAGGAGCGCACGAGCACGAGCTCGCTGGTGAAGTAGGGCGCGGGCGGCGGCGCGTCCAGCCGCTTCACGGCCTCCGCCACGGCCACGCGGTCCTCGGTCGTCGCGTGGCGGCTGAGGCGCGCCAGCGTGAGGTGCGCGGCGAGCGGACGGTCGTCGCCCTTCACGCCGATCAGCCGCAACGCCCGCTCGATGTCGCCGGCGATGCCGCCGAGGCGGCGCACCTGCCCGCCGATGCCGAGCCACACGACGCCGGTGCGCGCCGCCGAGCCGAACGTGCCGGCGCGCGTGAGCGAGAGCTCCACCACGAACGGCGGGACGCCGTCCAGCGCCGCCTGCAGGGGGTCGATCGCGCCCTCGTCCATCTCGCCCAGGAAGCGGAGGGTGACGTGCAGCAGGTCGGGGTGCACCGGACGCAGCGCCGCCCGCGTCGCCTCCGGCAGCATCGAGGCGATCGCCTCCTGCTGCGCGGCGGCGGCGGCGCGCCACGTCTCCGGCACCTCGAGCGCGATGAACAGGCGCACGGGCTACTCGCGTCCCACCAGCGCGGCCGGGAGGTCGAGGAAGCGCGCGGCGTTGCCGCCGAGCACGGCGTCGCGCTCCGCGCCGGGCGGCAGCGCCGCCTCGATCGCCGCGCGGTCCAGCTGCTGGTCGCGCAGGGGGAAGTCGGATCCCCAGCACACTGCCTCGACGCCGGCGAGGTCGATGCCGCGGCGGACGGCGTCCGGGCCGTAGAGCAGCGGTGACGCCGCGGTGTCGAAGACCAGCCGGCCGTCATCGATCACGCGGCGCACCTCCGGCATGAGCGCATAGAACGGGAAGCCGCCGCCCCAGTGTGCGGCGATCACGCGCGCCTCCGGCTGCGCCTCCAGCAATGCCCACAGCGCGGCCGGCGTGAGTCCGCCCGCCTTGCCCGGGTACAGGTGCCCCACCTCCTCCGAGCAGTGCGCGAGCACCGGCAGCGGGCCGGGCTCAATGCGCCGCGGGTCCGCCTCGCGGAGCTCACCGCAGCCGGCGGCGCCGGGGAGCGCCTCGCCGGC
>JBFWQJ010000270.1:0-4017 GCA_050249515.1 Dehalococcoidia bacterium
CCTGCTGGAGCCGAGCAACGAGGATCTCGCGCAACGCCTGGGCCTGACGCTGGCGGCGGAGCGCGGCTACTACGACCTGGCGATCGTCGGCGGCGGCCCGGCGGGCCTCGCCGCCGCCATCTACGCCGCGCGCGAGGGCATCGACACCGTGATCATCGAACGCAGCGCGCCCGGCGGGCAGGCCGGCGTGACGGCGCGCATCGACAACTACCCGGGCTTCCCGGACGGCATCGGCGGCGCGGAGCTCGCCGACCGCTTCATCGAGCAGGCGCGTCGCTCCGGCGTGGAGATCGTCGAGGGTGTCAGCGTGCAGCACGTCGCTCCCGAGGGCGAGGACGTCCGTGTGGTCCTGGCCAGCGGACAGGAGATCTGCGCGCACGCGATCCTGATCGCCACCGGCTCCACCTACCGCCGCCTGGGCGTCCCCGGAGAGGAGGACTTCATCGGCGCGGGCGTGCACTTCTGCGCCACCTGCGACGGCCCGTTCTACGCGGGCGCGGAGGAGATCCTCGTGGTGGGCGGCGGCAACTCCGGCGCGGAGGAGGCGATCTTCCTCTCCCGTTTCGCGCAGCGCGTCCGGATCATCGATCGGAACGCCGTACTGAAGGCATCCGCGCTGCTCCAGGCGAAGCTCGCGTCCAGCGACCGCTTCATCGTGCACACCGAGACCGAGGTCGTGGCGATCGAGGGCGAGGGACGCCTCGCGACGGTACGCGCGCGGAACCGCACCACGGGTGAGGAGTTCACGTGGCGCCCGGTGGCGGTGTTCGTCTTCGTGGGGCTCGACCCCAACAGCGGATTCCTGCGAGACGCGATCATCCTGGACCAGCGCGGCATGGTGGTCACCGACGACCGCTACGCGACCTCGCTCCCGGGCGTATACGCCGCGGGCGATGTGCGTCGCGGCGCGACGAAGCAGCTCGGCGCGGCGGTGGGCGAGGGGATCGCGGCGCTGCTGTCGATCCGCGAGCACCTGCGCGCGCACGCGCACGTCCCGGAGGCGCTGGATGGCGCGGCGGGCGGATTCGATCCCGCCGTGCTGCCGCTCGCGCGCGAGTGAAGCCCGTCACCGACTGGTGCGACGCCACCGGGTGATGATCGCCGCACGAGGCACGGTGGAGGTCAGCACATGCCAGCGTCGCCACCCGCGTCCGACGAACCGCTCAGCGAGCGTGGCCTCCTGGCGATCGCGGCGCACGAGCTGAACAACGCGCTCCAGTCGCTCACCATGCGACTCGATCTCATCGGCGACGTCGCGCCGGGCGTACGCGACGATGTCGACCGTGTCGCCCGGCTCGTGCGCGACTACCTCATGTCCGGCCAGCTGGAGCGACGCGCGCTCCGCATCGACGCGCGGCCCGTCCGCGTCGGGCCGCTGCTCGCCACGGTCCGGGAGCGCGCGGCGATCGAGTTCGGCGGCGCGCTCGATGTCGACGCGCCGGACGACGTCTGGTGCCGCTTCGACCCAGGACACCTCGATCAGATCGTGTGGCACCTCGTGTGCAACGCCTTCCGGCACGGCACGCCGCCCGTCGTGCTCACGGTACGCCGGCACGGGGACTTCGCGGTGTTCGGGCTGGGCGACTGCGGCGCGGGCTTCGCGCCGGACGTCGACTGCGCGCGGCTGCACGGCCGGTTCTCGATCAACGGCGGCGGCGGCATCGGGCTGTGGCTCGTAAGCACGCTGGTCGAGGCGTACGGCGGCAAGCTCTGGCTGGGGGAGGCCTGGCTGGGGGAGGCCTGGCTGGGGGAGGCCCGGCTGGGGGAGGCCCGGCTGGGGGAGGCCCGGCTGGGGGAGGCGGAGTGCGGCGGCGTGCACGTCGGATTCTCGGCGCCCGCGTGCCTCCCGGCGTAAGCCCGACGCGCTAGCCCGCGAGGGCGCGCAGGGCGTCGAGGTCGAGCACCTCGATCTGGCTGCGGCCGAGGGCGATCAGGCGGCGGTCGCGGAGGTCGCCCAGGGTGCGCGTGATCGTCTCGCGGTGCGTGCCGACGAGATCGGCGAGCTGCTGGTGCGTCATCGCGACCTTCGGGCCGCCCTGCTCGGCGGCGCGCACGAGCGCCGCCGCCACGCGCGAGGGCACGTCGCGGAGTGAGGACTCCTCCAGCCGCTGCTCCAGGTCGGCCAGCCGCTCGGACAGCATCCGCACCAGCCGCACGCCGACCGCCGGGAACTCGACGATCAGCGCCTCGAGGTCGCTGCGGCTCATCACGCAGATCGTGCAGTCCTCCACCGCCTCGGCATAGCCGCCCAGCATGCGCTGGCCGGTGAGCGCCATGTCGCCGAAGGCCATCCCCGGGTGCACGGTGTTGAGTACGAGCTTCTTGCCGTCCTCGACGAGGCGGTAGACCTCGATGCGGCCGCGCTTCAGCAGGAAGAGCGCCTCGCGCGCCTCGTCCGGGGCGTACACGATCTGTCCGCGTTCGCACCGCGACATCACCGTCATCTGCTCGATGCGCTGGACGTCCGCCTCCGGCAGGTCCTGGAACAGGTCCGCCGCGAGCAGCAGCCGCAGCTTCTCCTCGACGGCCGGGGATGGCGCTCGGCGTGCCGTCGAGGCGGCCGGTCGCCGGAAGGATCCGAGGAATCGAGTCATGCGGGCGCTCCCTTTCTCGCGACGGCGATCTCACGCGCGAGCTCCGCGCGGTCGGGGTTCCCCAGCGAGACCACCCGGCCGTTGAGCACGTAGGTCGGCGCGGCGACGACGAAGTGCCGGTGTGCGCCGTCCGGGCCGCTGAGGTCGATCACCTCGACGTCCAGGTCGGGCTCCGTCTCGCGGATCTCGGCGGCGATGTCCTCGGAGCGGGCGCAGATGCGACAGCCGGGCTCCACGTAGATCTCGAGGCGGACGGCGGTCATGCGGGACTCCGGTGGGTGCTCGGTCAGGGTGCGCCTGCGAGGGGCGCGAGGACTGTGAGCGGGATCACAGAGTAGCGCGGCGGCGCGGGCCTACGCTCCGCCCAGCGGTGCAGTGCCGCACGGGAGGAGAGGTCAGATGTCAGCTTCAGCACAGGCGACGGCGAGCGGCAATCCGGTCGCCGGACTGATCCCGGGCGCGCTCGCGGGCGTGCTCGGTGGACTCGTGATGGGCATGCTCATGGGCATGATGGGGATGCTCCCCATGATCGCGAGCTTGGTCGGCAGCACCTCGGCGGTGGTCGGGATGCTGGTGCACCTGGTGATCAGCGCGATCATCGGCGCGGGCTTCGGCGTCGTCTTCGGCGCGCGCGCCACCGCGGTCTCCGCCGGAGCGCTGTGGGGTGCGGTGTACGGCGTGATCTGGTGGGTGCTCGGCCCGCTGGTGATCATGCCGCTGATGATGGGGATGGGGCTCCAGCTCCACGCCGCGATGAGCGGTCCGATGATGATGAGCCTGATGGCGCACGTCATCTTCGGCGTCGTCACGGGCGTCGCCTACCCGAGCCTGCGGGCTCGCTTCTAGCTCGCGTACCTCGGCCGGAAGCCCCCCGCTCCTCCGGCCGAGGTGCCCGACCACCGAGGGGACGACGCGACCGATGCACTCGCACCGCTTCCCGATCGCCGGCGTGGCCGGTCTCGCCGTCCTCGCAGCGCTGGCCGCCGCGTGCGTCGATCCTCGACGCGCCGAGCCCGCCTCCCGCGCGACCGCCCCCGCCCCCGTCGAGGCCACCGCGCCGCCCGAGCCGGATGCTGTCGTCCGCGACGGCGTCACGATCGCGCCGGCGCCGGACTTCTCACGCGCGGCGTTCTCGCGCCAGGGCTGGAAGACCGACTTCACGCGGCGCACCGTGCCGTTCGGCGAGATCCAGTCCGGCGGCCCGCCGAAGGACGGCATCCCCGCGATCGACGATCCGAAGTTCGCGCCGATCGCGGAGGGCGCGCGCTTCCTCGCGCCCGACGAGCCCGTGATGGTCGTCTCCCACGGCGACGAGGTGGCCGCGTACCCCCTGCGCATCCTGATCTGGCACGAGATCGTGAACGACACGATCGGCGGGGAGCCGATCGTGGTGACGTACTGCCCGCTCTGCAACACGGCGATC
>JBFWQJ010000271.1:0-3984 GCA_050249515.1 Dehalococcoidia bacterium
CCGTGCCGGGTACGCCCAGCCGCGCAAGCAGATCCACAACGTCTTCTCGGAGGAACTGGGGCTGGAGCC
Source organism: Dehalococcoidia bacterium (assembly GCA_050249515.1). Taxonomy (GTDB): domain Bacteria; phylum Chloroflexota; class Dehalococcoidia; order UBA2979; family UBA2979; genus SHYQ01. The sequence goes on from JBFWQJ010000271.1 coordinate 70, forward strand.
GCTGCGCCTGCGCCGCGTGCTGGACGCCGCCGGCGTCGACCCCGTCGCCCGCGCGCAGCCCCTCGACCTCGCGCAGTGGGAGGCGCTCTACCGCGCCTTCGCCACGCTCTACCCCGAGGCGATCGAGATGGACGACGTGCCGGCTGCCGTCGACATCGACGACGAGGACGCCGACCTCGACGAGTGGGACGCGGACGACGCCCCCGACGTGCACGAGGACGCCGATGACGACGAGTAGCGACGCCCCGACGGCGGGCGTCCGGCTGATCGCCCCCGCGAAGATCAACCTCGCACTGGAGGTGCTGCACCGCCGGCCCGACGGCTACCACGAGATCGACACGGTGATGACCACGCTGGACCTGGCGGACCGCGTCACGATCTCCCCGCGTGCCCCCGGCGCAGGCCTGGAGGTGGTGCTGACGGGCGCCTATGCGGCGGGCATCGACCCCGCGGACGACCTGAGCGGCCGCGCCGCGCGGCTGATCGCGGACAAAGCGGGCCGCGATCCGGACGTGCGCATCGAGGTCGAGAAGCGCATTCCCTCGCCGGCGGGCCTCGGCGGCGGCTCGTCGGACGCGGCGGCCGTGCTGCGCGGGCTCAACGCGCTCTGGGGGCTGGGGCTCGACACGGAGGCGCTGAGCGCGCTGGGTGCGCGGATCGGCTCGGACGTCGCGTTCTTCATGGTCGGCGGCACGGCGCGCTGCACCGGCCGGGGCGACCGCGTGGAGGCGCTCCGCGACATGCGCCCGCTGCGGATGCTGATCCTCGTCCCCCCGGTCCCGGCGGGCGAGGCGAAGACTGCGCGACGCTACGCGGCGCTCACCCCGCAGGACTTCGGGCACGGGCACGTCTCGCAGCGGCTCGCCCACCGCATCGCGCGGAACGCGCCGCCGCCGACGAACGACCTGGTGAACACCTTCGAGCGCGTGATCGAGCGCACGCAGCCGGAGCTGGTAGCGCACTACGCCGCCTACTCGGCGGCCGGGGCGCCTCGGCTGCACCTCTGCGGCGCCGGGCCCGCCGTCTTCCTGCTGGTGACCGAGGGAGCGAAGGTGGCGGAGCTGCGTCGCGACTTCGGCGTGACCGGCGCCACGGTGATCGAGGCGCGCACGCTGCCGCGCCCCGCCGCGCTCGCTGTCCAGAGGCTCGCCCCCGTCGCACCCGCCCCCGGCGAGGACCGCGCGTGAACTGGCTGGTGCTGTTCGACCCGGAGGTCGCGGGCCCGCTGCTGGCGGGATGGATCGTGGGCGCGGCGGTGGGCCTCGCGGACACGGCGATCCTCGTGATCGCGGTCGCGCGGTCCTCGCACTGGCCGTCGCAGTTCAGCCACTTCCGCGTCAGCATGCCCGCGTTCGCGATCGCGGCCGCGAACGCCATGGTGATCGGATGGACGCTGGTCGGCCTGCTGTTCGGCGCGATGTGGATCGCGGTGCCGATGCCGGGCTACTCGATCGGCGTCGGCGGCGCGTTCGCCGTCCTCGGCGTCCTGTATGCCTACATCCGCGGTCTGAGCCATCGAGGCGAGGCGCAGGTGGTGCTGGGCAGCGGGCTGCTCGCCCTCGTCGGCTTCGCCGGCGTCGTGCCGCTGCTGGCGGGGTGGCGCTGATGGGGCTGCGGGACGAGCGGGGTGGCGACGAGGTGCTGACGGACGGGCTGCAGGCGGCGATCGTGGACATGCACGTCCACACCAGTCCCACCTCGTCTGACAGCATGCTCGACCCGCACGACCTGATCCGCGTCGCGCTGGAGAACCGCCTCACCGGCGTGAACATCAGCGACCACGACCGCGTGCTGGACCGCCACGCGATCGCCGCGTTCCTCGATCAGTACGAGGCGCCGTTCGTGAACTTCGGCATGGAGGTCACGACGGACCTCGGCCACATGATCGCGGTCGGGCTGCGCGAGTATCTGCCGGGGATCCGCCGCGCGGAGCAGCTGCGGCTGGAGCTGGAGCGCGTCGGCGGCTTCCTGATCGTCGCGCACCCGTTTCGTCACCTCTTCGAGCCGGTCACCGCGATGCGCACCGGCAAGACCTTCGACATGACGCCGGAGCAGGCGGCGGAGACGATGCCCGTCTTCAAAGTCGTCCACGGCATCGAGGTCGCGAACGGGGCGAACACGCCGCGCGAGAACGAGTTCGCCGCCGAGGTGGCCCGGATCCTCGGGCTGGTCGCGACCGGCGGGAGCGACGCGCACTCCACCAGCGGCGTGGGCGCGTTCTCCACCGGCTTCGCGCGCGCGGTCACCTCGCCGGACGCGCTGCTGGAGGAACTGCACGCGGGGCGCTGCGAGGCGGTGCACCGCACGCGCGCCGGGCGCTGGGTGCGCTTCGCCCCCGGATCGACCGCCGCCGCCGCAATCGAGGCCGCAGAGGCGTAATCTTCGCCCTACCGTGCGCACGCACCACGCCGGAAGGGCGGACCGCTTGCTGGATGCCTTCGTCTCGCTGGACCTGGAGACGACCGGTCTCAACATGGAGACCGATCAGATCATCGAGGTCGGCGCCACGCGCTTCGACCGCTCCGGCGCGTTCGAGAACTTCTCGACCTTCGTCGACCCCGGCCGCGGCATCCCGCGCGAGGTGCGCGAGCTGACCGGCATCGCCGACGCCGACCTGAAGGACGCACCCCGCTTCTCCGACGTCCGCGAGGCGCTCCGAGAGTTCATCGGCGACCGCGCCATCGTTGGGCAGAACATCGCGTTCGACCTCGCCTTCCTGCGCGCCGAGCACATCGAGCCGCGCGGCCCGGCGTTCGACACCTGGGAACTTGCCTCCGTACTGCTGCCCACGGCCACGCGCCTGAACCTCGCCTCGCTCGCGGCAGCCGTGGGCGTGCACATGCCGGTGGCGCACCGCGCGCTCGCGGACGCGGAGGCGACGCGCGACATCTTCCTCGCCCTGATCGCGCGGCTGGAGGCGCTCCCGCGCGCGCTGCTGCTGGAACTGCGCGCCTTCGCGACACGCGCCGACTGGGCGTTCGCGATGCTGATCGACGACGCGCTCGCGCGCACCGGGGGCCTCGAGGCGGTGGACGCGACCGGAGCGCGCGCGATCATGTCCGCGCTCCCCTTGCCGCCGGTACGCGTGCAGATCGCGCCGCTCGTCCCGCGCGACCCGGTGCTGCCGACGCTGCCCGAGGAGATCGACGCGCTGTTCACGCGCGCGGCAGCGCGCACCGACCTGCTCCCCGTGTACGAGCGCCGCCCCGGCCAGGAGACGATGGCCCAGGCCGTCGCGCGCCTCCTCGACGACGGCGGCACGACGGCGATCGAGGCGGGCACAGGCACCGGCAAGTCGCTCGCATACCTGCTCCCCGCCGCGCTGCACGCGCTCCGCAACGACGACCGCGTCGTCGTCTCCACGCACACGCTGAACCTGCAGGACCAGCTGGCGCACAAGGACCTCCCGGTCGCCACCGCGCTGGTCGAGGAACTGGCGGGCGTGGATGCGGGGACGCTGCGCACCACGGTGCTGAAGGGGCGCAGCAACTACCTCTGCCTGGAGCGCTGGGCCGGCGTCCGCATGGACCCGTCGCCGCGCTCGGAGCCGGAGGTGCGCCTGTTCGGCCGCGTTGCGGCGTGGCTGCCGGAGACGGAGACGGGCGACCTCGCGGAACTCTACATGACGTCGCAGGAGCGGCCGGCCTGGGACCAGTTGAACGCGGACGGCACGGACTGCCTGCAACGGCGCTGCGCGTACGTCCGCGACGGCTCGTGCTTCCTGCTCCGTGCGAGGACGCGCGCCGCCTCCGCGCACGTCGTCGTGGTGAACCACTCGCTGCTGCTCGCCAACGCCGCGCGCGCCGACCAGGTGCTGCCGCCGTTCCGTCACCTGGTGGTGGACGAGGCGCACCGCCTGGAGGACGTCGCGACGCAGCACTACGGCGCCGCATTCTCCGCGCGCGAGGTGCGCGA
>JBFWQJ010000272.1:0-3949 GCA_050249515.1 Dehalococcoidia bacterium
CCAGCCGCGCGACGCCGGCGCGCGACGCGACATCGGCCGCCTGCTCCGCGGAGAGGTGCGTGACCGGGTCGTGGTGACTCGGCGCGCCGCCCGCCAGCGTCGCCTCCGCCAGCAGCGTGTGCGCGCCCTGCGCCAGCGGGACGAGCGCGTCGCACTCGACGGTGTCCGAGGTGTACGCGAGCGCCGTCCGGCCGTCCTCCACGCGCATCCCGAACGACCGAATACCGTGCTTCACCTCGTGCGGCGTCACGGTGAGCGCGCCGAGGTCGAGGGGGGCGCCGGGCTCGTACTCGCGCAGGGCCAGCGCGGCGTCCCAGAACGGGGTCGTGGCGGACAGCGCCGACGCAAGTCGATCGAGGTGCGCGATCCCGCCGGGCGGCAGGTAGACCTCGATCGGCCGCGCCCCGGCCACGCCGTAGGTGCGGCCGTAGCGGAGCGCGACCAGGTCGATGTAGTGGTCGGGATGCAGGTGGCTGACGACGATGGCGCGCAGGTCCTCCAGCGCTACGTGCCGCTGGAGCGGACCGAGCGTGCCCGACCCGCAGTCCAGCATCACGTGCGTGTCCCCCGCGGAGACGAGGTAGCCACTGCACGCCTCGCCCGGGCCGGGCTGGGACGCGCAGGAGCCGAGCACCGTCAGTCGCATCGCCTCGTCGCTCCCTACCGCGCGGAGAGCGCCAGCGAGCGCTCCTGCAGCCGCTCCGCGCGACCGTCCGAGTAGACCACGGCGCCGCGGTACAGCGCGTCGTGCACCACGGGGCGCCCGGGCTGCAGGTCGACCAGCACCAGGTCGCCGGCGAGGCCTGCCTCGATCCGGCCGCGGTCGGCGAGGCCGAACGCCGCAGCGGGGTTCGCGGTGACCTTCGCCACCGCCTCCGGCAGCGTGCAGATGCCCAGCTCCACCAGCTTCGTCGCGGCGACGAGCATGGAGGGTGTGTGGTAGTCGGCGCAGATGATGTCCGCCAGCCCCTCGCGCACCAGCTCCGTGGCGTCCGAGTTCCCGCTGGTGGAACCGCCCCGCACGATGTTCGGCGCGCCCACGGTGATCCACTCGCCGATCTCGCGGGCCCGGCGGGCCGCCTCGATCACCACGGGGAACTCCGCGATCGTGCAGCCCAGCTCGTGCATCGCGTCCACGCGCTCCACGGAGTCGTCGTCGTGCGAGGCAAGGACGAACGGCTGCGCGCGGTGCTCCGCGCCCACGCGGCCGAGCACCTGCATCACCGGCGTGCGGTCCTGGCGCGCCTCGATGCGCTTCGCGATGTCGGCGTCCACGTCGTACGCGGGGTCCGCGCCGTGGTACGCGATCATCGTCTTCTTGAACTCCTCCAGGTTGCGGTACTGGCCCTGCCCCGGCGTGTGATCGTTCAGCGACATGGACTGCACGGCGGAGAGACGCAGCGAGTGGAAGATCGCGTCCAGCGACTGCGGCGTCCACACGTCGCAGCGGTGGAGCAGCTGGTGGTCCATGGAGGCGGCCACGCGGGCCTCGCGCACCAGGTCGGCGCGCATCGCGGCCTCCTCCAGCGTGCGGCCGGAGCGCGGCATGTCCGCGAACGTCAGCGCGTGGAACGAGGTGGTGACGCCGCCCATCAGGCAGCGCCGCTCGTAGTTCCGCATCGCGAACAGCCCATCGAAGTTGACGCGCGGCCGCGGGTTGATCTCCACCTCGAGTCCATCGCAGTGCGTGTCGATCAGGCCCGGCAGCACATACAGGCGGTGGTCCGCGTCGATCACCTCGTCGGCGTCGGACCAGGGGACATCGTGGCAGGGGCCGGCGGCGACGATCTTCCCGTCGCGCACCAGCACGGCGCCGTCCTCCAGCACCGCGTCCGGCAACACCAGGTGGGCGTGCGCGATCGCCACGCTGCTCATCGGGACACCTCCATCAGTTCGTCGGTCAGGCTGTCGCTCGAGATGCCGAAGTCACCGTCCGGCGCAACCACGCGCCCGGCGCCGTCCGCGAGCACGAGCACGCGGTCGGAGAGGCGGCGGATCAGCTCCAGGTCATGGAAGATCGCGATCACGGCGGTGCCGGCGGACTGCGCCTCGCGCAGCATCTCGATCACGCGCTCGCGGTTCTCCGGGTCGAGCGCCGAGGTGGGCTCGTCCAGCAGCAGCAGCCGCGGCGGGGCGACGAACGCCTTCGCCACGTTCACGCGCTGCTGCTCGCCGCCGGAGAACAGCGCGGGGTACGAGGACTGCAACGACGGCCCGATGCCGAGTCGGCCGAGCATGGTCGCGGCACGTCCACGCGCCTCCTCCACGTCCACCCCACGGCGCACGAGGACGGAGGCGACCACGTCCACCGCGGGCACGCGGGGTGGGGCCTTCAGGAACTGCGAGACGTAGGTGATCTCCTCGCGCCGCAGGGCCACGATCTCCCGCTCCGGCGCGGAGAAGAGGTCGACGACCTCGCCCGCCGCGGTGCGGTACATCGCCGCTCCCGCGGAGGCGAGGTAGGTGCGGTTGAGGCACTTCAGCAGCGACGACTTCCCGGCGCCCGACGGCCCGGCGATCGACAGGAACTCGCCGGGGGCGAGGTCGAACGAGACGTCGCGGAGCGGATGCACCTCCGCGCCGTGCAGGATGTGGAGCGTGATCGTCTTCGACAGGCCGGAGACGGACAGCATCGGTTCGGCCATCGCGGCCTCCTAGTTCGTGACGCAGTTGACGAGCAACTGCGTGTACGGGTGTTGCGGGTCCTCGAGGATCTGGTCGGTCAGCCCGGACTCCACGACGTGGCCGTCCTTCATGACCAGCGTCCGATCCGCCAGCAGCCGGATCACGCCCAGGTCGTGCGACACGACGATCGCCGTCACGCCGTAGCGCGACTGGATGTCCCGCACGAGGTCGAGCACGCCTGCCTGCACGGAGACATCGAGGCCGGTCGTGAGCTCATCCAGCAGCACCAGCTCCGGGTTGTTCGCCAGCGCCTTCGCAATCTGAACGCGCTGCTGCATCCCGCCGGAGAAGAACGCCGGGAAGTCGTCCATCCGCTCGATCGGCACCTCGGTGCGGACGAGGTAGTCGGACGCCTTCTCGCGGATGTCCGACACGCGCCGCCAGTCGGCCGCGAGCAGGCGCTCCGCCACGTTGCCACCGGCCGTGACCATGAGGTTCAGGCCCTGCCGGGGGTTCTGATAGACCATGGACATGCGGTGCGTGCGCAGCTCGCGACGCTCGCGGCGGTCCGCCTCGAACAGGTTGCGCTCACCGCCGTGGAACGAGGTGAGGAACGCGCTGCCGGACGTGGGGATCACGTCCTGGAACAGGCACTGGAGCACGGTGCTCTTGCCCGAGCCGGACTCGCCGACGATCCCGAGCACCTCGCCCGGGTACACGTCGAACGACACGTCCTCGCACGCAACGACGCGATGGCCCTTGCCGCTGTAGATCTTCGTGAGGTCTCGGACGCGGAGGAGGGGCGCTACCACTGGTTCACCACCGTTCGGCCCGCCAGCACGTCGTCGCAGTACGAGGCGTCCGAGCACACGGAGAGCGTGCTTCCGTCCGCCTGCGGCGAGGTGACGAGGTAGGAGTCCGTCGCGCCGCAGCGGCGGCACGACATGCCGGGGAATGCCTCGATCGAGAACGGGTAGTCCTCGAACTCGAGCGGCTTCACGCTCGTGTGCGGCGGCACGGCGTAGATGCGCTTCTCGCGTCCGGCACCGAACAGGAACAGCGTCTCCGCGTGGTCGAGCTTCGGGATGTCCCAGCGCGGGATCGGGCTGGGGGCCATGACGAAGCGGCCGTTCACGAGCACGGGGTACCCGGCGCCCGCCGTCACCTCGCCGCTGCGGACCACGTCCTCGTACAGCGCGAGCCACATGCGCGCGTAGTCGGCCTCCGCGTGCATCCCGCGCGCGACGGCGACCGAGCGCTCCACATGGCGCAGCGGCTCCGGGATCGGCACCTGGAGGATGAGAATCTGACCGGCGGTCATCCG
>JBFWQJ010000273.1:0-3932 GCA_050249515.1 Dehalococcoidia bacterium
GATTCATCCTCGGAGGCGTCGGGTTCGCCATCGGCGCGGGGGTCCTGGGCCTGATCCGGAACGCCCTGGGCCTGGAGTTCTGGTCCACGGACATGTCCTGGACCATTGCGTACCCGTTCGCGCTCCTCGGCTGGCTCGCCGGCGTCGGCGGCTGGAAGTACTGGGCGACGGAGTGGTTCGGCGGCACGGCCGCCACGTCCCCGAAGGGCGTCTCCCGCTACTTCGAGTTCAACATGGACCACAAGGTGATCGGCATCCAGTACGGCGTGACGTTCGTCGCGCTCCTGCTGCTGTCCGGCCTGGCGGCCATGCTCATCCGCTGGGAGCTGATGCAGCCCGGCATGCAGCTGTTCACGGAGGCGCAGTACAACGCGGTCATGGGCTTCCACGGCATCGGCATGGTGGCCGTCGCCGTGGCGATCATGATGGGCGCCTTCGGCAACTACGTGGTGCCGATCATGATCGGCGCTCGTGACATGGCGTTCCCGCGCGTGAACGCGCTGTCCTACTGGCTCATCCCGCCGGTGGCGATCACCCTCGTCATCGGCGTGCTCATCGGCGGCTGGGACACGGGCTGGACGGCGTACCCGCCGCTCTCCGTGGTCAACGGCTCCGGCCAGACGCTGTTCAACCTGGCGGTGATCACGTTCGGCGTGGTCTCCATCCTGGGCGGCATCAACTTCATCGTCACGATCGTCTACGAGCGTGCGCCGGGCATGACCTGGGGCCGCCTGCCGATCATGGTGTGGGGCACCTTCGCCGGCTCCCTGATCGCCTTCTTCTTCACGCAGGGCTTCGCGGCCGGCCTGATCATGATCCTGATGGACCGCGTCGCCGGCACCTCGTTCTTCGGGGCGGCCCAGGGCGGCAGCGCGCTGCTGTACGAGCACGTCTTCTGGTTCTACAGCCACCCCGCCGTGTACGTGATGGTGCTCCCCGCCTTCGGCGCCGTCCTCGAGGTGCTCTCGCACATGTCGAGGAAGCCGCTGTACGCGTACAAGTGGGTGGTCGGCGCGATGCTCGGCATCGTGGCACTGTCCGGCCTCGTGTGGGCGCACCACATGTTCACGTCCGGCATGGCGGACTACCTGCACGCGCCGTTCCTGGTGCTGACGGAGATGATCTCCATCCCCACCGGCATCATCTTCCTCTCCGCGCTCGGCACCATCTGGGCCGGCCGCCTGTGGATGCGGACGCCGATGCTCTTCGCGCTGGCGTTCATCTTCAACTTCACCATCGGCGGCCTGACGGGTATCTACCTGGCGGACATGCCGACGGACGTGCACCTGCACGACACGTACTTCGTGGTGGCGCACTTCCACTACACGATCATGGGCGGCGAGATCTTCGCCCTCTTCGCGGCGCTCTACTACTGGTTCCCGAAGATGACCGGCCGTGAGTTCAACGAGACGCTGGGCAAGCTCCACTTCTGGATCATGTTCATCGGCTTCCAGTTGATCTTCATCCCCATGTTCCAGGTGGGCGTCCAGGGCATGAACCGCCGCATCGCCGACTACCCGGCGGTCTACGGCGACGCGAACTACTGGATCTCGATGTCCGGCTTCCTGCTGGGCGCGTCGTTCATCTTCTTCACCGTGAACATGATCCTCTCGTGGGTCAGCGGGAAGCAGGCGGCGGCGAACCCGTGGGGCGCCAGCACGCTGGAGTGGCAGCTCCCCAGCCCGCCGCCCGAGCACAACTTCGACGAGATCCCCGTCATCCAGGAAGGCCCGTACGAGTACGGCGTGCCGGGCGCGACGCCCCACGCCCGCCTCACCGGCGCCGCGGAACACGCGTAAGCGCCAGGAAGGAATGCGGAGCAACTCATGAGCAACCAACACAACGCAGCCGCGGAGAGCGCGGATCAGAAGCGCGGACTCACCGTCTTCCTGATCCTCGCGATCCTCACGGTCGCGGAGTACCTCATCGCGGTGGGCCTGGACAACATCGTCCTGCTCGTCGTGCTGCTCTCGGCGGCCGCCCTCGCCAAGTGCTGGGCCATCGCCGTCTACTTCATGCACATCTCCCGCCTGTGGCGGGGTGAGGAGGCCCACTAATGGCCGCTGCCACGCACGCCCCGGCTCACGCGGACCCGACCGCGCACGCGTGGGAGCGCGTCCGCATCAACCGGCTGGGCCTCTGGCTCTTCCTGTTCTCGGACGCCGCGCTCTTCGGCCTGTTCGCCGCGTCCAGGTTCTACCTCAGCGGCACGGCGATCGACCCGCACCTGAACCAGCTGCTGGGCCTGGCGATCACCTCGCTGCTGCTGCTGTCGTCCCTCACCGCGTACCGCGCTGAGACGGCGTTCACGCACGGCAACACCGCCCACGGCCGCACCATGCTCCTCGCGACGATCGTGATGGGCCTGATGTTCGCCGGCGGCGTCGGCTTCGAGTGGGCGACCGCCGAGTTCGGCGTCGAGGAGCTCTACGGGACCGCGTTCTTCTCCATGACGGGGATGCACGCGTTCCACGTAGTCACCGGCATCCTCTTCCTCATCGTGATCTGGGCGCGCTCCGGCGACGGCCACTTCTCCGGTGGGCCGAAGGCGTGGCCGGTGGTCGCCACCGTCATGTACTGGCACTTCGTGGATGTGGTCTGGGTCTTCTTCTACCCGACCCTGTACCTGCTGAAGTAAGGCCGGCACACACGATGGCCACCCTTGAGGCCGTCCGACTGTCGAGTGACACCGAAGGCCGCCCCTCCCGGGGGGCGGCCTTCGCGTATGTGACCGCCGTGGCGATCGTCATGGGGCTCGCGTGGGTCGTGTCGCTCGCCTGGTGGCTGCTCCTGCCGGAGGCGCGCATCGTCTCGCTGGAGGTGCCCCTGGGCACGGCCGCCGCGATCGCCCGCGGCGAGTCGCCGGACGTCATCCCCTCCACCCTGCTCCTGCGCCGCGGCGACACGCTGGCGATCCGCAACGATGACGACGTGGTCCACCGCGTCGGCCTCTACTCCATCGCGCCGAACCGCACGGAGCGCATCCTGGTGGACGCCGCCATGCTCAGCAGCAACGCGCTGCTCTGCACCATCCACCCCAGCGGCGCCCTGAGCATCGCCGCCCTCGCCCGCCCGGGCATCGAGGCGACGATCATCCCGACGCTGATCGCCGGCGTCCCGATCTCCTTCGCCCTCGTCGTCGCGCTGATGGTGATCCGCCGGCTCTAGCCGAGCCGACCGCTCCCGGGCCCATCCCTACCGCCCCGCTCGGGCTTGCCTCGCGGGGCGCGGGCGCGGAGACTGGAGGGCGGAGAGGGAGCGCACCATGAGCATGGGTGGCCCGACCGACGAGGATCGCGCGCGCGTCTCGCCAGAGAGCCTGGCGAAGATGGAGAAGTTCGTCGAGAACTTCGCGGAGAAGTCCGGCACGCACCTCCACCCCCAGCGCGAGATCACCGACTTCCTGGTGATCGGCCTCGCCAAGAACATCGACGAGGTCGGCCGTCCCCTCTGCCCCTGCATGTTCTTTGAGGACAAGCAGGCGGAGATCGACAAGAAGTTCTGGATCTGTCCTTGCGAGGAGATGCAGCGGTGGAAGTACTGCCACTGACTGCTCTTCTGCGATGAGGAAGGTCTTCCCATCACCGAACACCTGCCCGAGGACCACGAAGGCCGCGAAGCGTACGGCCTCCGCCTGGACCCCACGCCCGACAAGGGCCGCGCCCTGGGCCGCCTGGAGGAGAAGCAGGGCCGCAGCGTAGCCAAGGGGCGACGTGCGGACGCCGGCAACGCCGGGGACGCCCCGGCCGGCGGCGGCGCCTCCGGCGGCACGGACGGCGACGACCCGCCGCAGATCATCCCGCTCGGCGGCGGATAGCCGGACGACCGGCACGCGCAGACATGCAGAAGGGGCGGCCGTGCGGCCGCCCCATCTCGTGCGGCTCGACGGGGCCGTCGAGGCTGCGGTCGCTACAGCGCCAGCGCCGCCGCCA
>JBFWQJ010000274.1:0-3861 GCA_050249515.1 Dehalococcoidia bacterium
GCAAGGACACGCGGCGTCGGCGCCGGAGAGCAAGAGCGAGCAGCAACGGGGTTGGGTACGCTGCCGGCCTCGGCGGCGCTGATGCCGCCGGATGGGACGAGGATGACGGGGACGCCGGCGATGGCGGCGGTGGGGATGGCGGCGGAGGCGGCGACGGTGGGGGTGGTGGCGGCGGTGGCGACTAGATTCCCCGCGTACACTGGTAGGTAGACAGCGTGCAGCAGGAGACCGCCCATCTCATTCACCCCTGAGTCCTTCGACGCCGCCGAGGAGTACCGGAACGAGTACTCGAACGGCCGCGGGCGCACCGCGCGCCATGGCGGCAAGCGCGGCAACTCGCACAGGACCGCGTCCGAGCAGGAGCGCGCCTACCTCGTCGGCGTCGACCGCGGCACGCACGACGGCATGACGCTGGACGAATCGATGGCCGAGCTCGGCCGCCTCGTGGACACCGCCGGTGGCGTGGTCGTCGGGTCGATGACGCAGCGCCGCCCGAAGCTCGACCCCGCGACGTACATCGGCTCCGGCAAGCTCGAGGAGATCGTGGCCGCGCGCGCGGAGACGGGCTACACGCTCGTCGTGTTCGACGACGCGCTGTCGCCCTCGCAGCAGCTGAACCTCGAGAACGCGCTCAAGGTGAAGGTGCTCGACCGCTCGGCGCTGATCCTCGACATCTTCGCCGCGCGCGCCCAGACGCGTGAGGCGTCGCTGCAGGTGGAGCTGGCGCAGCACGAGTACCTGCTGCCGAGGCTGCGCGGCCAGTGGCAGCACCTCGAACGCATGGAGGGCGCCATCGGCTCCCGCGGCCCCGGTGAGACGCAGCTGGAGACGGACCGCCGCCTGATCGGTGCGCGGATCAACCGGCTGAAGAAGCAGATCAAGACCGTCGCGCAGCAGCGCGCGCTCCAGCGCACCCGCCGCGAGCGGCAGGCGATGCCCGTCGTCGCCCTCGTCGGCTACACCAACGCCGGGAAGTCCTCGTTGATGCGCGCGCTCTCCGGCTCCGACGTCTACGCCGCCGACGAGGTCTTCGCCACGCTCGACCCCGTCACCCGTCGCATCGGCGCGGGCACGTCGGAGGCGTTCCTGCTCACCGACACCGTGGGCTTCATGCAGAAGCTGCCCACGCAGCTGGTCTCCGCGTTCCGCGCGACCCTCGAGGAACTGCGCACCGCCGACCTGCTGCTGCACGTGATCGACGGCACCGCGAGCGCGGTGGACGCTCAGCGCGACACCGTGCAGGAGACGCTGGACGACCTCGGCGTGGCGGACACGCCGGTGCTGTGCGTCGTGAACAAGGTGGACGGCATGGTGCTGCCGGACGGCTCCCCCGTGGAGACCGAGGCCGACCTGGCGATCCTCGACGAGGCGAACCCGCTCGGCATCGAGAGCGAGACGCTGTACGTCTCCGCTACCACCGGCCTGGGCGTGGACGCGCTGCGCCGCCGCCTGATGTACGAGTTCTACGGCACCGAGGTCGAGTCGCCAACGGCCAGCGCCGTCTAGGCGCGTCCCCTTCCTCCCGAGTCGGTTCGGCGGGCGGGCAGATTCCGCCGGGAGCGTGAGGGGCGCAGCTCCTCACACTCGGTTCTGACTTCAGGACCCCTCCCGCGCCGGGAGGGGCAGGGGGGCCGCCCCGCGTGGCCGCCTGGACGGGACGAGCATCGAGGTCGACCGTTCCGGTATGGGCCGATCGAGGCGTGGCTACCGCTCCCGCTCGCAGACGATGGCGACGTGCGCCTCGCGGACGCGCGTCAGCGCCACCGTGCGCACCCGCGCCGCCCGGTCCGCCGAGGACAGCGCGCGGTTCAGCCGCACTTCCAGCGCGTTCGTGTCCACCGGCGAGGCGCGCCGCATCACCTCCACGCGCGTGACGCCGAGGTCGGCAAGCGCCTGCCGCAGGGCGCGCTCGGAGAACGGCAGCCACGCATCGATGCGGAAGCGTCGCGCGAACGGGCTGTCCACCGCCTCGTCGCCGCTGACGTAGGCCGTGCGCTCGTCCAGCCGCCATGCGTGGAGCGACGGCGCGACGGCGTCGACGAGTCCCGCGCGTCCGACCGCGGGGTCGAGGTCATAGAGGTACGTCCCCGGCTCCGCGAGCGGCGTGGCCCCGGTGTCCGCGTCCCCGGACACGGTGGCGGCGCGGTCGGCCTCGACCACCGTCGCGCGTCGACGGGCGGTGACGGCGGCGCCGGACCACAGCACGGCCTCCACCAGCGTCCCCGCGTGCGAGATGAACTCGACCTCGCACGCCGCGGGGATGGCCGCGAGGTCGATCCCCGGCGCGACCTTGATCCCCGCACGCGGGACCGTCGAGGCGATCCGCAGCGCCACGGAGAGCGGCGGCGACCACTGCTCCGGGTCGCGCACGCGGCCGCCCTCGTCGCGGCGCGCGGGGTCCAGCCACGCCGCGTCGATGTCGTCGGGCAGCGCGAACGCCTCCACCCCCGCCTCGGCGACCTCGATCGGCAGGCCGCGCACCGCCGCGTTCGCGACGACCAGCGCGAGGCGCGCCGGGTCGCGGTCCACCGCGAGGACAGGGGCATGCGCGGCCAGCGCCAGCGCGTCGCCGCCGGCGCCGCAGCCGAGGTCGGCGATGCGCCGGACACCGGCGAAGCGGGCGGCGGTGTGGCGCGCGACGGCCTCGGCGGTCGCCTGCTCGGCGCTCTCGCGGTCGAAGAACAGGCGCTCCGCGTCTGCGAACTTGCCGGCCGCGGAGCGCCGTCCCTCGATCAGCGCGAGCACGGCCCGCGCCCGCGCAGGGTCGAGGTCGCGGCGCAGCCGCTCGAGAACGGCGAGTTCCGTGCTCCCGCCGGCGAGCGCCTCCGCGGCGCGGGCGAGCGCGCGGGCGCCCTCGTCGCTGCGGAGCCAGTCGACGTCGTGCGCGTCCATGTCAGGGTGGGCGCGCTAGCGCGGCGCGCGGAGCGTGAACGCCTCGGGCTCGGCGAGCCACGGGCGGCTGCGGTATCGCTCGGCGAGGATCCCGTGCACCTCGTGCATCACCTGCTCGGTGCTGCTGCCGACGCGGCGCGCTGCCGCCTCGTCGCCGCCGAGCGCGGGGGCGATTCCGTCGATCCATGCGCCGATCCGCTTGCCGATGCGCGTGGGCCGCGCCGCCGGCAGCAGCCATTCCGTCGCGGGGTACGCGCCGTCATCCACGAAGCAGGCGATGCGACAGAGCGCCGCGACCAGCTCGCCGGCGGCGGGAAGCGCATCCACGCCGCGCGAGCCGCCGATCGCGGGGAACGCCCGCGCCGCCGCCTGCGCCTCCACCCACAGCCCGCGGAGCACGCGCTCCGGGCCGTCGTCCGGCAGCATGCCCGCGCGCAGCGCGAAGTTCTCCGCGCGGTGCAGGCGGTCCGTCACCACCTCGCTGTGGCGCACCTGCCAGCGGGCCTCCATCGCGCGGCGCGTGAGCGCCTGCAGCAGCCGGTCGAGGGCGTTGTCGGTCACAAGGGTGAGCGAGACCGCCGGCATGGACGCGGTCGCTCGGCGACGTTCCACGATCGCCTCGTCCGTGGGCAGCGCGCGGTACTCCGCGGGCAGCGCGCGCGCCGTGGGCGTGTCGATCGCCAGCAGCAGCGCCACGCTGCCCGGTGCGGCGTCGAGCCCCGTCGGGGGCGCGGTGACGAGGAGCGTGACGCGGTCCGCGACGTCCGCCCAGGGGGCGGCGCCAATCAGCGCGCGACCCCACTCGCGCGCCTGCTCACGCAGCGCGGCGGACGGGTCCTCGGTCACCTAGTCGTCTATCTGACCGAGCTGCTGCAGCGCGTCGCGCACCTCGTCGGGGTAGTTGAACATCACCCCTTCGCGCAGCGCGTCGAAGCCGTCCACCACGTCGTCCGAGATGTCGTTCGCGAA
>JBFWQJ010000275.1:0-3834 GCA_050249515.1 Dehalococcoidia bacterium
CTCGCTCCTCGGCGGCGAGTACCGCTCCGTGTTCCGCGGCGCCGGGATCGAGTTCGCCGAGGCCCGCGAGTACGTCGACGGCGACGACGTGCGCCTGATCGACTGGAACGTCACGGCGCGCATGGGCACCCCGTGGGTGAAGCAGTTCGTGGAGGAGCGCGACCTCGCGGTGGTGTGCATGGTGGACCGCTCCGCCTCCACGCGCGTGGGGACGCCGGAGCGCGGACGCCTCGGCGCGGCGGCGGAGCTGGTGGCGCTGCTGGCGTTCGCGGCGACGCAGAGCGGCGACCGCGCCGGCCTGCTCACGTTCAGCGAGGGCCCGGACGTCTTCCTAAAGCCCGACCGCGGCACCCGGCACGCGCTGCGGCTGGTGCGCGACGTGATCGCGGCGACGCCCGCGTTCGGCCGCCGCACCAGTATCGCCGAGGCGGCCGACTACCTCGGCCGCGTCATGCGCCGCCGCTCCGTGATCTTCCTGATCTCCGACTTCCTGGACGAGGGCTACGAGGAGTCGCTGCGCGGGCTGGCGCGGCGGCACGAGGTGGTCGCGCTGGTGCTCGGCGACCCCGTGGACGAAGCGCTGCCCGACATGGGCATGGTCGCCGTCGTCGACGCGGAGACGGGCGAGCGGATGTGGGTCGACACGAGCGACCCGGGCGTCCGCGCCCGCTATGCGGAGGCGGCTCAGGGGCGCGCGGAGCGCCGCCGCCGGGCGATCGCCTCGTGCGGTGTGGAGGAGATCGCGATCCCGATCACCGGCGACGTGATCGCCCCACTGGCCGCGTACTTCCGCCGCCGGGCGCAGGCCCGATGACACGCGCGCGGCTCGTCGTGCTCACGGCGTTCGTCGCCGTCCTCGGCGTCCTCGCGGTCGCGGCGCCCGCGCGTGCGCAGCAGCCGCCGTCAATCGAGGCGATCGTCGGCTCCGACCCCCCGTCGGCGGCGATCGGGGATCGTGTGACACTGACGGTGCGTGTCTCGCACCCGGAGGACGTCATCCTGAAGATGGAGCCGCCGAACATCGAGCGCGTCGACCTCGTCACCACCGTGCCGTCCACGACCACCGGGACACCGGGCGGGGCGCAGGTCACCACCTTCGCGTACACGCTGCAGCCGTTCCGGCTGGGCCCGCTGCAGACCGGCAGCATCCGCCTCTCATGGCTCCGCGCGGACGGCGCGATCGGGCAGCTCGATGTCCCCGGCGCCACGCTCCTGATCGCGCCCGTGCGCTCGGCGGCGGACGACACGCTGCGCCCGCTGAAGCCGCAGGTGAGCATCGCGGGCGCGCCGCCGGCGTGGCTGCGCCCGGCGCTCGCCGCGGGCATCGTGCTTGCCGTCGCATTGCTCGGCGGGCTCGTGTGGCTGTGGCGGCGAGGCCGCGCCGTGGACGAGGACGTCGAGGCGGTGCCGGTCGACACCTCGCCGGAGCGGGTGGCGCGCGACGCGCTGGACGCGCTCGGTGCGCAGGCCGGCCCGGCGCGGCTCGACTACCCGGCGTACTACGGCGGGCTGGCGGTCACCGTGCGGACGTATCTCTCCGCGCGCTTCGGCTTCAACGCCTACGCGCTCACCACCACGGAGCTGGAGCGGCGCATGGTGTCGCACGGCGTCGACCGCTGGCAGGCGCGCCTGGTCGGCGGGCTCCTCGAGCGGTGTGATGACGCGGTGTACGCGCACCGCTACCCGGACTTCGCCTCCGCGGACCACGACCTGACCGTTGCGTACGAGATCGTCGAACTGTCGCGTCCACGCGCGACCGGCGGCGAGGGACAGGCGGCGCTCGCATGACGTTCGCGCTGCCGTCGGCGCTCCTGCTGCTCGTGCCGCTGGCGATCCTCGGCTGGCGGGAGTTGCGCGCGCGGCGCGTGTCGCCGGTGCTGGTCGTCGCGGACCTCGCGCCGCTGCGAGCGGCTGCGCGGCGGTCGTGGCGCATCCGCCTGCGATCGCTGCCGATGCTGCTGCGCGTGCTGGCGATCGTGATCGCGATCGTCGCCTTCGCGCGGCCCCGGCAAGGCCTGACCGTCACCACGATCCCCGAAGAGGGCATCGACGTCGTCGTCACCCTCGACGTCTCGTCGTCCATGACGTCGCAGGTCGCGGACGCGCCGACGTCGAGGCTGGACGCGGCGCGGGTGGTGGTGACGGACTTCGTGAACTCGCTGGACGGCGGACGCGTGGGGCTGGTGATCTTCCAGGCGCGCGCGCTCACGCTGGCGCCGCTCACCGGCGACTTCGCGGCGATCCGCCAGCGCATCGGCACGATCCAGCCGGGCCTGCTGAACGACGGCACCGCGATCGGCCTCGGCCTGTCGGAGGCGGTATCGCTCGTCCGCGAGTCCGCCGCGAAGAGCCGCGTGATCGTGCTGCTGACGGACGGCGAGAACAACGCGGGCACGATCACGCCCTCGCAGGCGGCGCGCGTGGCGCAGGCGGTGGGCATCCGCGTCTACGCGATCGGCTTCCAGGGCGCGGGCGGCACCGGCGTCGATCGTCAGATGCTCGCCGCCATCTCGGAGAGCACGGGAGGACGCTCCTTCGACGCGCGCACGCAGGGCGAGCTCGCCCGCGCCTACGAGGAGATCGCGAACCTCGAGCGGTCGAGGCTCGGCGAGCGCCGGTTCACCACGTTCCGCGAGTTCGCGCCGTACCTCGCGGCGATCGCGGTGGGCCTGCTGGCGACAGACGGCCTGCTGCGTGCGACGTGGCTGAGGACGCAGCCGTGACCGGCGCGGGCGCGGGGGTGCCGCGATGACGCTGGGGATGGTGCGCTTCGGCGAGCCGATCGCCCTCGCGGCGCTGGCGATCGTGCCGCTGCTGATCGCGCTCGCGTGGTTCGAGGCGCGCCGCCGCGCGCGCGCGAACGCGCGGTACGGAGGCCCGGCGGATCTTCGACTGGGCGCCGCGCCCGGCCGCCGCGCGCTGCAGAGCGTGCTGCTGATCGGCGCCGTCACGCTGCTGATCCTCGCCGCCGCCCGCCCGCAGTGGGGCTTCGAGCAGACCGAGGCGGAGCAGCGCGGGATCGACATCGCGATCGTCCTCGACGTCTCGCGGTCGATGCTCGCGACGGACGTGCCGCCGTCGCGGGCGAGGGCGTCGGCGCGCGGCATCCGCGACATGCTCGGTCACCTGGACGGCAACCGCGTCGCGCTGGTGACGTTCGCGGGCAGCGCGTTCACGCGCTCCCCGCTCACGGTGGACCTGCCCGCGCTCGCCAACCTCGTGGACCGCGCGCAGGGCGACGCGCCGCTCGTGCGGGCCGGCACGGACCTGCGCGTGGCGATCGATGCGGCCGTGCTGCTGCTGTCGGTGACGGACAAGGCCGGCGCGCAGGTGATCGTCCTCGTCTCGGACGGCGAGGACCTGGGCGCGGAGGTGCAGCCCTCGATCGAGCGCGCCCGTGAGCAGGGCATCGCGATCTACACGGTGTTCGCCGGCACGGAGAACGCGACCGCGCTCCCGGAGTCGAGCGGCGGCACCGACCTCACGCGCGGCGACCCGCGCACGCTGGAGGCGATCGCGCGCGGCACCGGCGGCGAGTCGCGCGACGTGCGTGGGATGGCCGGGCTCGCCGTGGACTTCCGCCGCCTGCGGCAGACGCAGTTCGAGGTCGCCGACACGCGTGTCCCGCACGACCGCTTCTCGTGGTTCATCGGCGGGGCGCTCGCGCTGTTGCTGGCGCAGGCGCTCCTGCCCACCTCGAAGGAGACGCCGCTGGTGCCGCGTCCGCGGCTGCCGCGCCGCCGCGCCGGACGAGCGGTGCGCGGCGCGGGCGTCGCCGCGGTCACCGCGCTCGCGCTGCTGCTCACCGGGTGCATCGGCGGGACGGCCGCGTAC
>JBFWQJ010000276.1:0-3824 GCA_050249515.1 Dehalococcoidia bacterium
TTCGGACGAACGGGCCGACTGGTGGCTCGGCGCCGTGCCGTCGGGCGGCGCCGCCGTGAACCACGCGCTCGTGCACCTGGCCAACAGCCGGCTGCCGTTCGGCGGGCAGGGCGCCAGCGGGACGGGGCGCTATCATGGACGGCACGGCTTCCTCGAGCTGTCGCACGAACGCGGCGTGGTCCGCTACGGGCGATGGGCCGTGCCCGACGCGCTCACACCGCCCTACGACAGGTGGTGGTCGCGGGTCGCGCGCGGGGTGATTCGGGTGTTCGGATGATCGCGATGCACAGGCGAATGGTGTGGGCCGCGACCCTTGCGGCCCTGCTGACGAGCGTGCCCCTGACGGCGCGGCAGGCGTGGCTCGCCGACGTGCGGGCCGTCGTGCTCGGCGCGCTCTCGTTCCCGGCCGCGGCCGGCCTCGGTCGCGCGGCCGATGGCAACACCGTCACCGAGTGGGTGGTCAATCCACCGGAGGGGGGCGCTCCCGGCGCGCCCATCGAGGTGGTCAGGAACCGCCTCAACCCGATCAACCAGCAGAAGGCCGCCGTCCACGACGAGGAGGCGACGGCGCTCCAGGACTCGTTGCGCGTGGAGATCCGGCAGGCCGACCCGCGCGGGCTCGAGCAGATCGACATGCTCGAGGCGCGGTGGCAGGCCGACAGCCGGCTCCGCGTGACCTTCGAGATCGCCCAGGCCGCCCCCTACGTCGTCGACAGCGCCGCGAGTCCCTTCGTCACGCCGGTGCCTGGCGTCGAGGCGGTGATCGCGGCGGTGCGCGGCAACGTGTACGGGTACGAGGCCACGGCCGGCGCGCGCCGCCAGCAGAAATGGCGCGAGGCGGAGGCCCGCGTGTTCGTGGGGCCCGTGACGGCGCCCACCGTCGCGAGGCGCCCCGGCTTCGACATCTACGACGTCTCGATCGCGAGCGATGCGCCGGTGCTCGTCGTCCACCTGGCGGGCAACGAGGACCTGATCACGCAGGTGATCGACACGACCGACTGGGCCAGGGTGGCGGCACTCGCGCGCTAGCCCGGGCCGGCCGCGCTACTCGTCGCGGATCGCCGCGGCGGGGTCCACGTGCACCGCGGTCCGCGCGGGCAGCCACGTGGCGGCCAGCGTCACGCCCAGCAGCACGACCGTCATGCCCGCGAAGGTCAGCGGGTCGGTCGGCTCCACGCCGGTCAGCACGCTGCCGAGCGCGCGCGTCGCGGCGTAGGCGCCGGCGAGCCCGACCGTCACGCCCACCACCGTCAGCGTGAGTCCGCGGCCGACGACCGTCCCGACGACGGCGGCGCGGGTCGCGCCGAGCGCCATCCGGATGCCGATCTCGCGCCACTGCTGGCGGACGCCGTAGGCGAGCACGCCGTGCAGGCCAAGGGCGGCGAGCAGGAGCGCGGCCACCGCGAACGCCCCCACGACGATCGCGCCGAAGCGTTGGGGGGCGAGGCTCCCGGCCACCGAGGCGCCGAGCGTCTGCGGGGGCGTCAGCGCGAGGCGGGGGTCGATCTCCTGGATCGCGCCGCGCAAGAGTCCCCCGGCGGCGGCTCCCCCTCCCACCGTCCTGACGGCGACCGACGGGCTACGGAACACGCCGACGACGTTCTCCTCGAGGCTCGCGTCCGCGACCTGCCCGATGGGCGTGTATGTGTGCGGCTGCACGGGCTGGCCGAGGCCGAGCGCGTGCGTATTGCCGACGACCCCGACGACCCGCATCCACGGCGACTCGCCGGACCAGCGGACGCGGCGCCCGACCGGGTCCTCACCTGGCCAGAACCGGGCGGCCGCCGCCTCGTTCACGAGGACCACCGGGACGCTGTCCAGCCGGTCGGCGTCGGCGAAGGCGCGGCCCCGGACGATCGGCACGCCCACCGCCTCGAGGTAGCCGGGCGTGATCCACGACTGCACGACGACCGGGGCGCCGGCCACGCCGATGTCGTAGCCCTCGGGCATGAGCGCCCGCCGCTCGCCTGGCTCCATCGGCTGGTCCATCGAGGCGCCGGCATCCACGATGCCCGGCACCGCCCGCGCGCGGGACACGGCCTCGTCGTAGAACCGGCGGACGTCCGCGCCGCTCCGGTAGCCGCCGGCCGGCAGGTACGTCGTGACGATGAGCGCACGCTCCGTCTCGAACCCGGGGTCGGTGGACACGAGCGTGTAGAGGCTGCGTCCGAGGAGGCCCGCGACGACGAGCAGCAGCGTGGCCAGGGCGCACTGCAGGACCACGAGCGTGTTCCGCACGCGTCCACCGCCGCCGGTGGAGCCGCGCGACTGGTCGGCGAGCGCCGACCGCGCGTCACTGCGCGCCGCCTGCAGCCCAGGCGCGATGCCGAAGACGAGCGCCGTGAGCAGGGTGATGGCCGCCGCGAACGCCAGGACTCGCCCGTCCACCGCGAGCGCGTCGACCCGCGGCGTCACGGCCGGCAGCACCGCCGGCGCCGCCGCCACCAGGGCCCAGGCCAGGGCCAGGCCGAGCGCGCCGCCGATGCCGGCGATGACGAGGCTCTCGGCGAGCAGCTGCCGGATGAGTCGCCCCGCTCCGGCGCCAATGGCCGACCGCACGGCCAGCTCCCGCCGCCGGCCCGCCGCCAGCGTGAGCATCAGGTTGCCGACGTTGGCCGACCCGGCCAGCACCAGCAGCAGCACCGCTGCCAGCATGACCAGCAACAACGGGCGGGAGAGCGCCGCGACCTCGTCGGCGAGCGGCGTGGGCGTGATGCCGAGCGTCACGTTGCCGAGCGCCGCCATCAGCTCCGGCGAGTAGCTGGCCATGATGCGGCCCGCGAGCACCGTGGCCTCGGCCCTCGCCGCGGCCAGCGACACGCCGTCACGGAGCCGCGCGACGACGCTGTTGTTGAACATCCCGCCTCGCGCCGCGAGTTCGGCTGGGGTGAAGGCGATCGGGACGAAGAGCGCCGCCGGCGTGCCGTTGAACCGCTGGCCCATCAGCGGGAAGCCCGCCTCCGGCGGGAGCACGCCGATGACCGAGTACGGAACCCGGTCGAGCAGGACGGTCCGGCCCACGACGGAGGGATCGGCGCCGAAGCGCCGCGACCACAGGGCGTGGCTCAGGACGGCGACCGCGTGGCCCGGGGCATCCTCGTCCGCCCGGAAGACGCGGCCGTGGAGGGGCCGCACGCGCAGCACATCGAAGAGCGACGCCGACACCTTCGCGACCGTGATGCGCTCGCTCGCCGGCTCCCCGGCGAGTTCCACGCGTGCGCTGCGATAGGCGGCGATGCCGCTGAACGACTGCTGGGCCCCGGTGAAATCCACCAGGTCCGGCGGGGAGAACGGGATCTGGTCGAAGCCGAGTTCGGGCGCCGACTCGGCGAGGTCCACCAGGCGATCCGGATGCTCGAATGGCAGCGGTTCCAGCAGTACCACGTTCACCAGGCTGAACACCGCCGTCGTCGCGCCGATCGTCAGCGCGAGCGTGAGGATCGTGGTGACGGCGAAGGCCTTGTGCCGCGTCAGCAGGCGCAGGCCGTAGCGCGCGTCGTGCCACAGCGCCGCGGTGATCGCCCCGGCGCGCCCCTGGCTCGCCGGCTCGGCCAGGAGCGGTGCGGCGATGACACGCGCGGCGCGCGCGGCTTTCGACCGCTCGGCCTCCGCGATGTCGCGGGCCAGCACGGACCAGTCCGCGACCGTGCCTTTCGCGCGGTGTTCCGCCTCGGCGTCCGTCAGGCCCTCTCCGACCCCGTCCTCGTAGGTCTGCTCGAACTGCTGCGCGAGTTCCTCGACGATGTCCGCCTCGCGGGCGGGGTCGAGGCCGGTCGGGGGCAGGTGCCGGCGGACGTAGGCGGGCCAGTCCATGGCGGGCTCCT
>JBFWQJ010000277.1:0-3809 GCA_050249515.1 Dehalococcoidia bacterium
TGGCCCCCTCTCCTGCGAAGCGGGAGAGGGATGGGGTGAGGGCCTCCGCGCTCCGTCGCCATGCAAGCATCCGGACAAATGAAGAGCGCCCCGCGGGGACGGGGCGCTCTTCTAAGGGTTCGACCGGGGATCCCGTGTCGGGGGAGGGGGTCCCTCTACGGGCGGTCTACCGTGCTAGAACCGCGTCTGGATGGCGATCTGCTCGAAGGCGTCGCGACGGGCGTCGCGGGCGACCTCGGCGTACGTCGGCACCGAGCGGGTGCCGCGGACGACGATCGCGTTGTACATGCGGGTTACGGTCGCGGACTCAGTCATCGTTCGTTCCTACTTCTCTCCGGTTCGGCCGGGGCCTACACCCCACCCGCCCAGACTTCCTTCGAGACCCCTGCGGTGTTGCGTTGTCTCGATGTCTGTAGTTTCGACGTTCATGACTGGCTCTGCAAGTGAATGTACGCACAATCACGTAAATTCCACGTTAAATCAGGTCACGAGCGAGGAAATTCACGCTCTCAGATTCAGGGAGAACCCTCGGACCGGCCCGAAACGACCCTGATGCGGCCCGATCAGGCGCGCGCGGGGGCCTCGGCGGGAGTCGCGGTGGGGGTGCAGAGGAGGTCGTACGGGAGCGCGCCGTCCACGCGCACGCGCACCATCGACCCCATGGGGTAGGTGCCCTTCACGAACGCCAGGCCGTCCACCTCCGGCGCGTCGCGCACGGTCCGGCCGATGACGACCGGCTCCCCGGTCTGGGACGTCCCCGGCTCCCGCGACTCGATGAGGACGTCGACCTCGCGGCCCACCCGGCGCTTGTTCGAGGCGTGCGAGATGCCCTGTGCCAGCTCCATCAGCCGGCCGTAGCGCTCCTGCTTCACCTCCTCCGGCACCTGGTCCGGATAGGCGGCAGCGGGCGTGCCGATCTGCGGCGAGTACGTGAACGCGCCGGCGTGGTCGATCTGGTACTCCTCCACGAAGCGGAGCAGCTCCCGGAACTCCGTCTCCGTCTCGCCGGGGAACCCGACGATGAACGTGGACCGCAGCGTGACGTCCGGGATCGCGCGACGGATCGCCTCGATGCTCTGGCGCGAGCGCGAAAGCGTGGGGCGCTTCATGCGGCGCAGCGCGGAGTCGCTGCCGTGCTGCAACGGCATGTCGAGGTACGGGACGACGTTCGGTAGCGAGGCCATCGCCTCGGCGAGGCGCGGGGTGACGCGGCCGGGGTAGGCGTACATCAGCCGGATCCACGGCACTTCCGGCACGCCCGCGCTCAACTCCTCGAGCATGACGGCCAGGCCGTCGCGGCTGCCGTCGCCCTCGCGACGCCAGTCCTCGCCGTACGCGGTGGAGTCCTGCGCGACGAGCACGAGCTCCTTCGCGCCGGCGGCGGCGTACAGGCGCGCCTCCGCGATCAGCGTGCGCGCGGGCGCGGAGTGCATGCCGCCCTTGATCGTGGGGATGATGCAGAACGTGCACGGGCGGTCGCAGCCGTCCGAGATCTTCAGGTAGGCACTGGGCGCGCCGAGCGTCGGCAGCGCGCGCTCCGGGATGTCGAACGTCTCGCTCGCCGCGCCGATCGAGGCGGCGATCTCGTCCCACTGCTCCACGCCGAACGCGGCGTCGATGTTGGGGACGGCGCGGCGCACCTCGTCCTCCGCGATCTGCGTCATGCAGCCGACGACGTAGAGCTTCTGGTCCGGACGGCGCGCGGCGTCCAGCTGACGGACGACGTCGACGGACTCGTCCTTCGCGGCGTCGATGAAGCCGCAGGTGTTCACCACCAGCAGGTCGGCGTCCTCCGGCGCGGTGACGGCCAGGTGCCGCCCCGTGCGCAGCGCCTGCTCCAGGCGCATGGAGTCCACGGTGTTCTTCGCGCAGCCGAGGGTGACGAGGTGGTACTTCACGATGTTCCAGTCTACGGGCGCGTCCAGCGAGACGCGCGATGCTGATGCGCTGCAGGCGGACGGCCCATCCCCCTGTCCCCTTCCCGGCGCGGGAAGGGGGATGAGAAGCGAGGGCGTCGCCCTCGCGCTCCCCCGGGACCGACGGCTCGCTACGCTCGCGCCGGGCGGAGGCACACGACGCGAGTCCCGCCGTCCGGCCCCCTCTCCTGCGAAGCGGGAGAGGGCTGGGGTGAGGGCTCCGGTCCCGCCGCTCCTCGACGCCGCGCTCCTACTGCGCGGGCGTGGCGGTCGGGGTCGCGGTGCCGCTCGGGATCGGGGTGCCGGCGCCCTGCGAGACGAACAGCGTGATCACGTCGCCGCGCTTCACGGGCTGGCCGGCGCCGGGGGACTGGCGGAACACGCTGCCCGCGGTCGCCGTGTTCTGCGATTCGAAGATGAGCGGGGTGAGGCCGGCGCGCTCCAGCGTCTGCGTGGCCACCTCGCGCGTGGCGCCGACGAGGTTCGGGGCGTCGAAGCTCGCGCTGGTCGCACCGGTGGCGGTCGCGGTGGGCGTTGCCTCGCCCCCGCCGCCGCCGATGAGCTGCAGGCCGGGCACGGTGTAGACCGCCGCCGCGATCACGAGCACCACCGCGCCGATCGCCCCGGCGATCCTCGGGCTGATGTTCGGGAGCGCGGGCAGCGTCGTGGGGACCGCGCGGCGCAGACCGGGCATCGGGTCCAGGTCGCGCGGGCGCGGGAGGTCGCGCGGCACGGCGCGGACGGCCTCCTCCGGGTCGAGGCCGAGGTAGCGGGCGTACGAGCGCATGAACCCACGCGCGTAGACCGGCGCGGGCAGCAGGTCGAAGCGCGCGTTCTCCAGCGCCTCCAGGTACGTGCGGTTGATGCGGATGTCCTGCTCCACGTCGGCGAGCGAGATGCGCCGCTCCGTGCGCGTCTCGCGCAGGATCTCGCCGGTGCGCCGCGCGCGCTCGCGCGTCTCGTCCGCGATCACCGCGGCGGCCGCCTCGGCCTCCGTGCGCTCCGCGCGGCGACCGCCCGGCCAGGTCATCGAGGCATCCCCGCGTGCGTCACGCGCTGAGCGGGTCGACGCCGGCGAACTGCACGAGCGACTTGAGGCCGTTCATCGCGAGCCGCGCGGTGTACGCCTCCGGGGACGTCTCCACCGTGTAGCGGTTCGTCACCACCTCGTCGATGTGCGGCGTGCTGCGGAGCAGGCGCAGCGTGCGGCGGTACTGGTCCGCGGTGGCGTTCTGGCTGCCGGTCAGGAGCACCTCGGAGTAGTGCACCAGGTTCGGGTCGAACGGGACGGGCTTGCCGCCGCGCGGGAAGCCCGCGAACAGGTTGACCACCGCCTGCGGCCGCGCCAGGTCCAGCGCGGGACCGACGAGGTCCGCGATGCCGACGGAGACGATCACGGCGTCCGCGCCGAGCCCGCCGGTCGCCGCGCGCACCGCGCCCTTCACGTCATCGCGCTCGGGGTCGAGCACCAGGTCGGCGCCCCAGCGCTTCGCGATCGCGCGGCGCTCCTCGATCGGCTCGACGACGATGATCGGGCCGGCGCCCAGCGCCTGCCCCATGATCAGGTGCAGGAGGCCCATGGGCCCCGCGCCGACGATCGCCATCGACGTCCCGGCGCGCACCTGGCACAGCTCGAGCGAGGCGAGCGTGCACGCGGACGGCTCCGTGAGCGCGGCGATGTCCAACGGCAGGTCGTCGGCGACCTCGAATACCTGCCCGGTGCTGACGATCGAGGGCGGGACGATGAGGTAGTCGGCGAACGCGCCGTCCAGGTCGTAGCCCAGCGTCAGGCGCTTCTCGCAGCGGTTGCGGCGGCCCAGCAGGCAGAACAGGCACTTGTTGCACGCGACGATGGGGCACACCATCACGCGCTGCCCTTCGCGGATGCCCACC
>JBFWQJ010000278.1:0-3785 GCA_050249515.1 Dehalococcoidia bacterium
GCCCGCCGTGGCGGCGGTGCGCGCGCACGTCGCGGGGTTCGACCGCGCGCTCGAGCTCCCGCTGGGGCCGGGCGCGCCGACGGTCGCCGTGCGCACGCCGGTGCCGCTTCTGGCGCGCCGCCCGTCCGGGGCGCCGGTGCCCGGGCTGCCCCGTGACCGCCCGGTGATCGTCTGGGCGTTCGGGCGCACCCCACCCGCCGCGCAGCCGCTCGCCGCCCTCACGGCGCTGGCCCGGCTCGCCGCCGCGGAGGGGTACACGCTCGTGGCGAGCGAGGGGCTGCGGGCGGTCCTCGCGCCCGCGCCGGGGGCGGCCGAGGCGGTGCGGCTGCTGCCGGAGACGACGCCGTGGCCGGACCTGCTGGCGGCGGCGCGGCTGGTGGTCAGCAAGGCGGGCTACTCGACGCTCGCGGAGGCGCTGCGCGGATCCGCGCACGTGATCGCGATCGGGGTGACCGGGCTCGCCGAGGAGCGCGCGATGCAGGTCGCGCTCGCGCGCCGCGGGTTCGGCCAGGGCGTGCCCGTGGGAACGGCCGATGTCGCGGGCGCGGTGCTGACGGCGGCCCGAACGCTCCTGGCCGGCGCGCCCCGCGCGCCGCTGCTGGAGGCCGGCGAGGAGATGGTGCTGGACCAACTCGAAGCCATGGTCGGGGCGAGCGGCGAAGCGGACGCCTGAGCCGGCGGACGGCGCGCTGGGCCGATCCGGCGGCGGTCACCGGAGGCGCGGGGGCGCTGCCGGACGGCACCGGGTGCACCGGGGTGAGCGGGCGCGCTCGTCAGCCCTGATCGGCCGCCCGGCCGGATCGGGCACGCCGCCACGGGGGCACATCAGCGCTCACAGGCCACGCCGTCCTGGTCGCGGTCACGCGCGACGTTCGCCTGGTACAGCGCGTCGTCGAACACCGGCGGCACCGTGAACGGCCTCAGCTCCCCCGAGACGGTGTTGCCCTGGACGCCGACACGCGCGACGCCACCCGGGTAGACCTCCCGGAGCGCCGCACAGTTCGCGAACACCTGCGCGCCGGAGGGCGCGGCGCCCTGCGTGGAGACCGTCGTCGCCGCGAACGGCACCACGGCCGGCGTCGTCGTCGTCGGCGCCGGGTCCTCGCAGATCGGCAGGGAGGTGGCGTCGGCGGCCACGTACGCGTCTTCACGGGCGTGACGGCCGTAGCCATCGCGGCTGTCGTAGCGGGCGACCGCGAAACCGCCGCGGATGAGCTCGAGACCCGCGTCGACGCCGCGCACATCGACGTAGCGCAGGATCCGCCCGTAGCGATCGCGGTCGTCCTGGGCGCCGGCCGTCAGCGCGACCGGTTGGTCCAGCACGAGCCGCGCGAGCGCGTCGGCCGCCTCCTCGAACCCGCACTGACCGACCTCTGGGGTGTCGATGCCGACGATGCGCACGGTCTCGCTGGCGCCGGCCGAGGACGCGACCGCGATCGTGTCCCCGTCGATGATCCGCGTCACCGTCCACGTCGCCGCGACCGGCGTCGCCGGCGGCTGCGTGCCCGCGGCGCTGACTGCACCGGCGACGCTGGCCACGCCCGCACCGCGCGGCGTGGCGGAGGCGTCTGGAATCGTCGCGGCCGCCGCGGGCTGCGTGACGACCTCGGCGGTGGACGATTCCCTGGTGGCCTGAGCGATCTGCGCCGCGGCCGGGGTGGGCTCGGCGCGGAGGTGATCGGGTCCTGCTCCGCCCTCGATGGCGCCCGCGCACATCGCGCTCCAGACGAAGCCGAGCACGACGAACGACGTCCCGGCCGCGACCCCGCGCCAGCGCGACGGAGGGCCGGTGAGGATCCGCAGGGGGATGAGGGCCGGCCAGAGGAAGAGCCACCCGCCGAGGCGAGCCGGGAGGGGGAGTCGTGTGAAGTGCTCCCAGGCCGTCCCGAGCATCCTAAGCATCTGTGCACCCCCGCGCGGCGCGGGTGTACCGGACGGCGCCACGACTCGTCAACGCACACCCGCCGCGGGTGCCGTGAGTTGCGTTGCTGATGCCGCGTACCGGGGGATGAGCGGGAGATGCTGAATCTGGGAACCGCGTCTCACCGAGGGGTGGCGAGAGGGATGGAGTGGGGGACGGGAGTCCCACCCGCGAATCCCACCCACCGCTGGACGCCTGCCCGCGTCGAGATCCTGGGGTCTCCGCTGACAACTTCCGCTACTCCGACACCCGCCCCGACAGGGGGCGACGATGTCTACCTGCGTGAGGAGGTGGCGGACCGATGCCCCTTCCCACTACTAATATCATCGCCGCAATGCTGATCAGTCGATACTCGCTACGCCTACTGGTAGTGCTGATGTTCCTCCTGGCCCTGCCACTGCTGGGGTGCGCTGAGGTGGATCGGACCGTCACCGCGCACGAGACAGCCGAGGTCGACGGCGAATTGCGGCTGTTCTTGCGCTGGGAGTCCTCGCAGTACCCGGAGCACACCGCGAATCGAGTGAGCAACGCGTGCTGGGAATCAGCGACCGTCGGCCAACCCGTCCCCGACTCGTGCCTCCTGGCCAGCGAGCTCGCCTCGGAGTCCGATCCCTTCGGGCAGGCACCATGGCTGGCCTACCCGCTCGCCTTCGCCGTCCTCGCGGGATTCGTGGCGTTTGCCTGGCGACGCGTCAAGTGGCAACAGACCGTGCCTCGGACCAACGCGGGCGATCCAGCGCCGCGACACTTCGACCCTTCGAGTGCGGTATCGCTCATGCAGCACAGCGAACAGGAGCGAGGCACGCGCGTGGTCGTCGAGCAAGGGCGTCGTGACATTCGGTACCCGTTCGCCGTCGGTCTGCTCGCGCCGCTGCCGGTGCTGATCCTGCTCACGCTGCTGTTCGGCTACGGGCGTGCGTTCGGGTTCGCTCTGACGGTCGGATGCCTGTTGTTCGTCGGGATCGGGGCACTGACGAGCGGCGTACTGCTGAACTTCCTGCGGCCGTCGGACCTCAACGCGACGATCTCGCGGCTGTGGTTCCTCTGGGGCGCCATCGTGCTGCTCGTGCTCGGGTCATTCTTCGCGCTCGCGAGGCGGGCGCCACTGATGGAACTGCACGGAGTGGACTGGCCGCTCTAGCCCGCGTTGGCCGCGTCGCCGGGTGCGGGTGGCGAGGAACCGTCCCAGCACCTACGACATCAGAGCCCAGTGAAGTGCGGCCAGCTCACGAGCACGAGATCCCCGAACCGGCTCCACTGGAGGCGTGGAGGGAGCGCAGCGCTGTATGCGCCCGGTGCGAGGACCCGCTCGTTTCCGGTATCGACGTCCAGGACGAACAGGTCGTATCGACGGAGCGCCGTCCCGACCGCTGATCGCCCCCGTCCTTCGACCTCCCGCGAGAAGGCGACGCGGCGACCGTCAGGTGACGGTACAGCCCCACGGGCGCCGTCGAGGCACCGCGGGAGTTCGTCCTCGACATGCAGCATCGTGCCCCGGCACGCGTCTCCCTCGACGACCGCTACGAAGCCCTCGTCACCGGAGGCAACCGCGACGTCACCCTCGAAGGCGTAGCTCAAGGGCGGTGCCCCTGCGACCTCCACCACCTCCATCGTGATGAGGTCGACGATGAACGTGGTCGGCTGCTGGTCGTCCGGCACATGTGCCGGGAACGAGTATGCGAAGCGACCGCGCGCGCCAAATGCAGCCGGCCACCCGATCGGGAGCTGCAAGCGCTCCCCGGTTTCAGCATCCACCAGCACAGCGCGAGTCGCGTTATCCGCGGGCAGGAGGAATTGGGGCTGGTCGAGATCCGGCGACCACGCTGGACGGAGAAACAGATCGTTGCCGTTCCCCACAACCGTC
>JBFWQJ010000279.1:0-3781 GCA_050249515.1 Dehalococcoidia bacterium
CCCCCACGTGGCCGGGTGCCTCGTCGTCTACAGCGCGGCGCAGACGCCGCTGACGCTGCACGACGGCATCGCCATCGAGCGCATCGCGCGGCCGCTGGGCTCGCAGATCGCGGCGGCCGCCGCCGAGGCGCTGCACGCCGATGCCGGCGCCCGTGCGCTGCCCCCTCCGCCGCGGGTGGCCACCCACGTGCCGCCGCTCCGCGGGGACGTGCCCTTGAGCGCCGCACCGTCCCCCCGGCCGGCGCCCGCCGAGCGCGTGGCGGCGAGCAATCTGGAGGCGGCCGGCGGCGCGACGGCGCGGCTCACCGCCCTCAGCGAGGTGATCTCGGGCGTCGCGCATGAGCTCAACAACCCGCTCACCGCGATCCTGGGCTATGCGCAGATCTTCAACGCGCTCGACGGCTCGGAGCGCGAGCACGCGGTCAACACGATCGAGCGAGAGGCGCAGCGCGCCGCGCGCATCGTGCGCAACCTGCTGTCGTTCGCGCGCCAGGAGCCGGCACAGACCGCCCGCGTCGACATCGAGGAGATCGTGAGCCGGGTGATCGACGTCATGCGTTACAGCCTCGAGGTGGACAACATCCGCACGGAGCTGCGCTTCGCGGGCATCCCGGAGGTGGAGGCGGACCGCTCCCAGATGGAGCAGGCGTTCCTGAACCTGATCAACAACGCCCAGCAGGCGCTCCAGCCCGGCGGCGGCGAGATCGTGATCACCACCGCGAACGCGGGTGACTTCGTGCGGCTCTCCGTCGCCGACGACGGCCCGGGCGTGCCCGAGGACGTGCGCGACCGCGTGTTCGAGCCGTTCTTCACCACGCGGGACGTCGGCCACGGCCAGGGGATGGGCCTCTCCACCGTGTACGGCATCGTCACGCAGCATGGCGGCCGCGTCTGGGTGGAGTCGTCGCCCTCGGGCGGCGCGGAGTTCATCGTGGAGCTGCCGGTACGCCGGACGCACCCGGCGGAGCCCGCTCCGGTCGTCGCCGAGGAGCACGCGGCGACCGGGCAGCGCATCCTGGTGGTGGACGACGAGCTGCCAATCCGCGCGCTGACCAGCGAGATCCTCAGCCACGCCGGCTACCTGATCACCACTGCCGCCAGCGGCGACGAGGCGCTCCGTCGCCTGGAGGTCGCCACGTACGACCTGGTCGTCGCCGACATGCGCATGCCCGGCATGGACGGCGCGACCATGTACGAGCAGATCTGCGACCGCTGGCCGCAGATGGAGAGCCGCATCGTCTTCGTCACGGGTGACGTGGAGGGCGAGCGGACCAGCCGCCGCCTCGCCCGGGGGGATGTGCGGTACCTCGAGAAGCCGTTCGACACGAACGCGCTGCTCGGGACGATCCGCGCCGTGCTGGACGCGCAGGCCGGCGCCTCGATCTAGCGCGACGGCCCGCCGGCGGGCGGCCTCGGCGGCGGCGTCGCACGCTCAGCGCGCAATTGCCTAAGCGCCGATACAGATCGCTTTACATAGGTGCCGTTCTTGTGTACCTTGCGTATGCCCTTGATCCATTGTTCCCCGAATGGATGGAAGTGGACGTGCCCGATTCGCCGTTCGATGAGTATCTCGACCTCGTGGAAGCCGCGCGTGAGCTCGGCATCCACCCGCAGAGCCTGCGCCGCCTGATCAAGCAGGGACGCGTCCCCGCGACCCTGTTCGCGGGCAAGTACCTGATCGAGCGCGACAAGCTGGACATCTTCAAGTCCAGCTACGACCCGCGTCCCGGCCGCAAGCCGATCCGCCGCCTGCTCTAGCCGCCTCGCCGCCCCCGTCGCGCGCGGCCGCGCCGCGCGCGACGGCCGCTACGAGGTCTTCGGGGCGATCAGGAACGTGGCGCCGCCGAGGGCCTTGATCGTCGACAGCTCGGAGCCGGCGCCGCGGTCGCAGAGGATGTGGGCGCGCAGGATCTTCTCCCCGCCCACGA
The DNA here is from genome assembly GCA_050249515.1 of Dehalococcoidia bacterium. Classification (GTDB taxonomy): domain Bacteria; phylum Chloroflexota; class Dehalococcoidia; order UBA2979; family UBA2979; genus SHYQ01. The sequence continues at coordinate 1,929 of JBFWQJ010000279.1, forward strand.
TGAAGTAGCCGCCCGGGCCGCCGTTGCCGCCGCCCTGGAACATCACCACCACCTCGCCCTTCGGCCAGTACGGCTCCGGGTCCTGCTGCGGCGGGGTGAGCGTCGCCACGCTGTGCAGCCCGCCGACGGCGGTGACGATCTGCGCGAGGATCGGCGCGGCGTCCTCCGCCCACTCGCCCTCGCACGCGCCGCTCGGGAAGCGGCGGTACACCGTGCCCGGGGTGTCGCCGGGGCGGCACTTCGGAGGCCCGCCCGCGCCCTGCGCGGTGGTGCACGCCACCTGCTGGTACTGCACCAGCCGCTCCAGCGGCCCGATCTGCCGCGCCGTCACGGCCGCGATGACCTCCGCCACCACCGGCGGGATCGCCGCGCCGGACGGGGCCATGGGCAGCGCCGGCGTGGGCGTCGGTGATGGCGTAGCGGTGGCCGTGGGCGTCGGGGTCGCGGTCACAGACGGCGTGGGCGTCGGGCTCGGCGTGGGCTCAGGGCCGGCGCCGGTGCAGGCGACGAGCAGCGAGGCAGCGGCGACCAGCAGGACGGCGAAGGATGGGACGGCGCGTGTCTTCATGCCTCGATCAAAGCACAGGCGCCGGGTGCGCGCCCGCACCCGCGCGCGACACGGACGGGGCGGGGGACCGGTTAGTCGAACTCCGACCGCGGCTCGCCCTCGCGGTGGATGTACGACATCGCCCGCTCGAAGTCGTCACCGCCGATGTGGCCGGCGGACTCCAGGTAGCGCAGCGTCACCTCCAGCGTGAGGATCGCGTGCAGGCGGACGCCCATACCCTCCAGCCGACGCGCAGCGCCCTGCTCGCGGTCCACGAGGACGACGGCGTCCGAGACCATGAGGCCGGCGTTCTGCAACGTCACGATCGTCTCGACCAGCGACCCGCCGCCCGAGGCGAGGTCGTCGACGACGAGGATGCGCTCGCCCGGCCGGTAGATGCCCTCGATGTTCGGCGCGGTGACCTCGTCGCTGTCGCGCGTGGGGCGGACGTACAGGAGCGGGCGGTCCATGCGCAGCGCGAGCCCGGTGGCGAGGTACAGCCCGCCCACGGGCACGCCCGCGATGCCGTCGAACGGCTCCACGGTGCGGTTGCGCCGCGCCATGCCGAGCTCCAGCTCCTCCGTGATCAGCCCGATCGTGCGCTTCAGCGCGTCGGGACGGGAGAGCAGCCGCTTCGCGTTCAGGTAGACGGGCGAGTTGCGGACGGTGCGCCCGAGGCTGAAGTCGCCGAACTGGAAGCCACCGAGCTTCCACAGCGTCTCGGCGAGCCAGAGCCGCCCGTGCGCCTCCTCGGCGTTGCGGTCGGTCATCGCGCGCTCCTGTCGACGCCGGCGGCCTCCGGGTTCAGCACGTTGGCCGGGGTGTCGCCGGCGAGCACGCCCAGCAGCCCGCCCACGGCGAGGTGCGCCATCCGCGCGCGCGTCTCCTCGGTCGCGCTGCCGAGGTGCGGCGCGACGACGAGGTGCGGCGCGGTCAGCAGCGGGTGGTCGGGGGGGAGCGGCTCCGGCGTCATCACGTCCAGCGCCGCGCCGGCGATCTGTCCGGTGCGGAGCGCCTCGATCAGCGCGTCCTGGTCCACCACGCCGCCGCGCGCGGTGTTCACGAAGATCGCGCTGGGCTTCATCGCGGCGAAGAACGCGGCGTCGCACATGCCGGCGGTCTGCTCCGTCAGCGGCACGTGCACGGAGACGAAGTCCGACTTCGCAAGGAGCTCGGCCAGCGGGACGCGCTCGCCCGGGAACTCCGGCGCCGCGCTGCGCCCGTAGTGCAGGACGCGCATCCCGAAGCCGAGGGCGCGGCGGGCGACCGCGGCGGCGATGCGCCCCGGCCCGACAATGAGATCGGA
>JBFWQJ010000280.1:0-3778 GCA_050249515.1 Dehalococcoidia bacterium
CTTCCTCCGTGTGCTCCCCGAAGGCAGGCGCCTGCGACCTGAGGCGCGCCGGCGTCTTCGACAGGTGCACGGGGGATCCGACCATCGGCCACGGCTTCCCGTGCTCGTCCGGCACTTCCACCAGGTAGCCGTTGGCCCACGCCTGCGGGTCGCGTCCCACCTCCAGCCAGTCCGCGACGGGCTGGACCAGCAGTTCGCGCGCCTGGAACGCGGCGCACCACTCGTCACGCGTGCGCGTCGCGAAGATCGCGTCCATCCGCGCGATGACCTCCGGGTTGCGCGCCTGGCGGTCCTCGGCGGTCGTGTACGGCGGCTCGGCGAGGTCGGGCGCGCCCATCACCTCGCAGAACTCGCGCCACCACTTGTCGGCGGGCAGCGCGCCGATCATGAACCACTTGCCGTCGCTGCCCTGGTAGTGGTTCCAGGTGGGCCGGCGCTCGTCGTGGCGCAGGCGCGGGCGCATCTCGTTCGCCCAGAGCGCACCGGTGATGTTGAACGTCTGGATCGCCATCTGCGATCCGAACAGCGAGGTGTTCACCTCCTGCGCCTCGCCGGTGCGCTCTCGGTGCAGCAGCGCGAGGACGATGCTGTACCCCGAGACGATCGCGCCCACGTGGTCGGCCTGCGGGAAGCCCGCCATCGTCGGCGGCCCGTCCATCCCCTCGCCGGTGCTGGCCATGAAGCCGCCGCGCGCCTGCGCCAGCGTGTCCATCGCGCCGGTCGTCGCGTCCGGGCCCAGGTGGCCCCACCCGGTGGCGCTGGACATGACGCAGCGCGGGTTCACCTGCTGGATGCGCTCGAACGTGATCCCCAGCCGTTCGAGGACGCCGCCGCGCATGTTGTTGTGGAAGACGTCCGCCGTCTCCACCAGCTTCCAGAACACCTCGCGCCCCGCCTCGGTCTTGAGGTCGAGGAGGATCGAGCGCTTGCCGCGGTTCAGCGAGTGGAAGTAGGCGTTGCGCTCCGACGACCCACCCGCGACCGTCGCGCGGCCGGGGTCGGGGTTCGCGTACGACTCGATCTTGATGACGTCCGCGCCCATGTCCGCCAGCATCGCGGAGGCGTACGAGCCCTGCTGCCAGACCGACAGGTCGAGGACGCGAATCCCCTCGAGCGGCAGTGTCATCGCATCCCCCCGCGCCGCGCCGCCCCGAGGTGGGGCGAGGCGTCATTCTGCCATGTCGGCGGCGGCGCGGGGGACGCGGGGACGTTCCCGTACCCGGCTGGCATACTCGGCCTGGGCCACGGGAGGGTCACGTCATGTCGCAGCCGCCGACCTCGTCAGCACCGGAGCCGCACGGCCCCCTGGAGGGTGTCCGCATCCTCGACTTCACACGCTACCAGCAGGGGCCGTACGCCACCGTGCTGCTCTCCGACATGGGTGCGCGCGTCGTGAAGGTGGAGGAGCCCGGCGGCGAGCCCGGGCGCGCCAACGGCCGCCAGCCGGACGGCTTCTCCGCCTACTTCGAGGCACACGACCGCGGCAAGCAGTCGATCACGCTCGACCTGCGCATGCCCGAGGCGCGCGAGGCCGTGCAGCGGCTCGTCCCGCACTTCGACGTGGTGGTGGAGAACTTCCGCCCGGGGACGATGGAGAAGTGGGGGCTCGGGTACGAGGACCTCCGCGCGCTGCGGCCCGACATCATCGTCGCGTCGGGCTCCTCGTGGGGACGGCAGGGGCCGTGGGCGAACCGGCCCGGCTACGACCACGTGGGGCAGGCGCTGTCCGGGGTGATGGTGGAGCAGGGCGGCGGGCCGGGGCACGTCCCCCACGCGCTCATCGGCGGGTTCGCCGACCAGATCGGCGCGATGCTGCTGGCGTACGGCGTGGCGTGCGCGCTGGTCGTGCGCGAGCGCGAGGGCATCGGCCAGCACGTCGACGTGTCGCTGATCGGCGCGATGACCTCCGTGCAGGCGATGCCGATCACGCGCTTCCTGCGCACCGGCGAGCAGCGCGGCTTCGAGGAGCGGCGCGCGGCGACGTACACCCACTACGAGTGTGCGGACGGCCGCTACGTGGCGATCGCCGCGAACACGCAGGCGTTCTGGGAGCGCCTCTGCGACGCCCTGGAGCGCCCCGACCTGCGGGAGGACGCGCGCTTCACGGGGCCCTTCGAGCGCGACCGCAACAAGGTCGCGCTGGTGGAGGCGCTGGAGGCGCAGTTCCGCACGCAGCCCGCCGCGCACTGGACGGAGCGGCTGGCGGCGGCGGACGTCCCCAACGCGCCGGTGCTGGACTACGCCGGACTCGCGGATCACCCGCAGTTCTGGGCCAACGGCTACCTGCAGGAGATCGACACGCCGAACCTCGGGCGGATGCGCGTGCCGGGGCCCGCCGTGCGCATGAGCGCGACGCCCACCCGGGTGCAGGGTGGCGGACCGGAGCTCGGCGAGCACACGGAATCCGTGCTGCTGGAGGCGGGCTTCAGCTGGGACGAGGTCGCCGCCCTCCGCGCCTCGGGTGCCACGCGCACGGTCTGACCCGCACGGTCTGACGCGCACGCCCTGACGGCGGGACGTCGCCCCGCGGTCCCGCGCGTGGCCGTGCGGACGGCATCTTGCCGCGACCGCACGAGTGCTCGCGCGAGCGAGCCGCATCGCACGCTACCCCGGCGAACGGTCGATCGCTATGGTTCGTTGATGCGTGTGGCGCGGGGGGCCACGAAACCGCAACAGGCAGGGCGTGCCACCATGACGAACCTCCCCAAGTTGCCCCGTCGTGCGTTCCTCGGCGGGCTCGCGGCGACCGGCGTCGCGGCTATCCTCGGCCGCATGCTCGACCGCTCCGCCTCCGCCGCTCCGGTCCCGCCCGTCCTCTTCGGGGCGTGGCAGCCGGGCGCCCCGTGGGACGGCAGCTCCCGCTCGCTGGAGAACATCGACGCGCTCGAGGCGCGCCTCGGGCGGCGGCTGGACATCGCCCACTGGTACGCCGGCTGGGCCTACGCCCCGCGCCCGGACGTCGAGTTGATCCGCGCGGTCACCGCGCGCGGCGCGCTCCCGCTGATCACGTGGGAGCCGTGGGACTACGCGCAGGGCCCGGAGCAGCCGCGCTACGCGCTCGACCGCATCGCGCGCGGGGACTTCGATGCGTACGTCGACACCTGGGCGGACGACCTCGCCACGCTCGGGACGCCGGTGTACCTGCGCTTCGCGCACGAGATGGACGGCGACGGCTACCCGTGGTCGGTGAGCCGCAACGGCAACACGCCGGACGCGTACGTCCGGGCCTGGCGGCACGTCGTCGGGCGCGTGCGGGAGCGCGCGGGGAACGTGCGCTTCGTCTGGTGCCCCAACGTGACGTGGGAGGGCTCCCCCCGCGTGCCGTACGCCGCCGTGTTCCCCGGCGTCGAGCACGTCGATGTCCTCGGGCTGGACGGCTACAACGGCGGACGGGACGTGGACTGGGGTGGGTGGCAGTCGTTCCCGGCGATCGTGGACGTCTCGCTCGCCGCGCTCGCGCCGCTGTCCGCGCAGGACGTGTGGATCTGCGAGGTCGGCTCAGCCGAGGCGGGCGGCAGCAAGCCGCAGTGGATCGCCGAGATGTGGGCCGCCCTCCGCGAGCGTCCGCGTATCACCGGCCTCGTCTGGTTCAACGAGTCGCGCGAGGCGGACTGGCGCATCGAGTCCTCGGCGGGGTCGCTGGCTGCGATGCGGGACGGGCTGGCCGCGCTGGACACGGGGCGCTGGTAGCGCGTCAGCGCACGCCGAGCGCGGCGAGGATCGCGAGCGGAAGCAGCACCAGCGCGGCCATCATCGACAGCCCGACGGCGAGCCAGTA
>JBFWQJ010000281.1:0-3731 GCA_050249515.1 Dehalococcoidia bacterium
GGGGTGCGATCACATGGTAGACGAAGCGGACGGTCGACCGGCGAGGCTGTCGTGGGAGATGAGCTCTCCCTGGGGGTCTGTTAAGGGGATGCTGCCCGCGCTGGTGTACGGCAGGCCGTCCAGATCGTGGTACTCAGCCCGCCAGGCAACGAGTAGTTGATGTCCTTCAGAAACGCGGATCTCAAACGGCCGGAGCGGGTTAGCATCCGTGCCCGACTTCGTTTGTCCCGCCCCGATGCTGCCGGGTAGCGTCCGAGCGTCGGGCCCGCGTGACGTGCGGGTCGTTTCCGATTCCCCAACGATGTCTTTGTCGATCGTCCCTCCTCGGAGACCGGGGTTCGGCGACGGGAAGATCCAGAGATCGATCGCGGGGGAGATGGCTGGCCCTGCGCCGATATTTGCGACTTCCCCTTGCGGCAGGAAGCCCGGTGTGAGTGGGTCGACGGTCAGTCGGCGCAGTACTAGATGGGGTCTACGAGCAGCAGACAGCAGTTGACGATGCTGTGCCTCCGCCGCGGCAATCTGCCTCTGGATTCCGGTCCACGCGAGGTACGCACCCAACCCAGCGGCGAGTACTCCCACGACGGTCGCTATCGCTCCGACAGCGTCCCAATCGACGTCCAACCAGTTGCCCTCGACAACGAACGACATCCCCGGAGTCTACTCCCGCAGCGCTCGACCTATCCCTTCCTCGCCGCCCGCTCCGCGACCACCTCGGCGTTCGCCTTTGCGGCGGCGCGGATGAGCGCCTTGAACGCGGTGGCGTTCAGCCGGTCGCCCTCGTGGAGGTCGATGGCGCGGCGCGTGCCGCCGCCGAGGCTGGCGTTGAAGAGGCCCTTCGGGTCGGGGAGCGCGGCGCCGTGGGCGAAGGTGAGCTTCACGTACGCCTTGTAGACCTCGCCGGTGCAGATGATGCCGTCGCTGGACCAGACGGGGACGCCGGGTGACGTGGGCTTCGCCCACTTCCACTCCTCCAGCACGTCCGGCAGCGCCGCGCGGATCAACTCGCGGGCGCGGGCGAGCATGGGGCCGCGCCAGTCATCGATCGACTCGATGTGCGCCGTGATCCGGGCGGAGACGTCTTCGGTGGGGGGCATCGGCCGATCCTCTCGTCGCGAGGGCGTGGGGAGAACCCCTCACCCCATCCCTCTCCCCGCAGGGCGGGGCGAGGGGGCGGGATCGAGGATACGCCGGACACAAGGACGCCCGGCTCATCGCCGGGCGTCCTCGCGTCCAGCCTCGAGGTGCCGGGGCTAGACGGGCTGTGCGCTGCGGGCGGCGGCGATGCTGATCGGGGTGCGGTCCGGGTCCTCCGCGGCGGCGGCGTCCTCGTCCAGCACCGGCTGGTCGGCCTCGAACGTCGCGACGTCGCTGTCGGTGCCGCGGACGAGCGCGTCCAGTTCGTCCTCGAACAGCTTCGCCTGCTCCGGCGCGATGCCGAGGGGGCTGCGGGCGATGCGGTTCAGCTCCTCCAGCATCTCCTCCAGGGAGACGAACTGGTGGTAGACGGAGGCGAAGCGGATGTACGCGATGGGGTCCAGCCGCTTGAGGCGGCTGATCGCCATCTCGCCGATGACGCGGCTGGGCACCTCGCCCTGGGAGGAGCCCATCAGGCGCTGCTCGATGTCCTCCACGATCGCCTCGACGGCGCCGGTGGCCAGCGGGCGCTTGCGCGCGGCGATGCGGAGGCCGGACAGCAGCTTCTCGCGCGAGAACTCCTCGCGGCGGCCGTCCTTCTTCACGACCATCACGACGGAGCGCTGGATCTGCTCGAAGGTGGTGAAGCGCTCGTCGCACTCCTCGCACTTCCGGCGGCGGCGGATGCCGGCCTCAGCCGTGCGGGAGTCGATCACCTTGCTCGAGGGGTGACCGCAGTAGGGGCATTTCATGGGTGGCGGTGTGCTCTCTTGGGGAGAGAGGTCGTTGCAACGGGACGGCGGGAGTGCGTCCCGGAGTCGCAATACTGCGCGCCCGGGCCGCGGACGACAACGGCGGGCATCCACAACCGGGCGGGAAGTTGTCCCCAACATGACACATCAGGCCCGTCGCGCTGGGGACGAGCGTTCGCTCCGAATCTGGCGTGATTGCTGGGGATCAGCGCGCGCGCTTGAAGGTCGCCACGAAGCCGACGGTGGACTCCACGGTGGTGACGGAGCCGTAGCCGCGGATCTCGACCATCTTGACCAGGTCCCAGCCCTCCGCGCCCAGGGCGTTCATCTGGTCCTCGATCGCCTGGGTGTCCACCTCTGCGCGGGTGCCCATGTTCTTCCACCGCACGTCGTAGCGGGCGACGCGGTACTCGTACTGGGTCGGCATGACTTCCTCCGGGGCGTCGAGCTCGGTGCTCTCGATGTCGAACGCGGCGGCGATCGCGCGCCTGGACTGCAGGGACGCCTCGCCGTTGCGTTCGATGCGCTGGACCGTGCGGAGGTTGAGCCCGGCGGCCCCGGCCAGGTCGTCCTGTGACCACGACCGTTGCCGACGAAGCGCCTGGATCAGGGTCCGGTTGACCTTCATCTCGTCACCATCCGCCACCTCTCAGCCGGACGACTGTACGAAGGTGGGCCCGGGCGCCGCGACGGCGGGCCGCCGACTTCGATACGACAACCCTACGACACCGGTACGGCAGTTCGGCGGCGCCGCGCCGGCCCCAGACGTGCGAACGGGGGGCCTCGTGGTGGAGGCCCCCCGTTTCCGAGGGCTGCCGGCTCGAGACGGCAGCCCGTTCGGTCTGAGCAGGTGCGTTACCGCGTCGGGAAGGACCGGCGCAGGAACGTCGGCAGGTCGGCCTCGGTCAGGCCGTCCGCGGCGGTGGGGTCGGGGCGAATCTCACCGAGCTTGATCGGCTCGGGCGTGGACTCGTCGTTCAGCACCTGGCGGATGTTCATCTTGCGGACGCCGCTGAAGCCGGTCGCGATGACGGTGATGCGCACCTCGTCCTGCATCGAGTCGTCGATGCTGGTGCCGAAGATGATCTCCGCCTCCGGGTCGACCACGCTGGCGATGACCCGGGCCGCCGAGTCCAGCTCGCGCAGGCCGAGGTCGCGCGGGCCGGTGACGTTGAACAGCACGCCCGTGGCGCCGGTGATGTCCACCTCGAGCAGCGGGCTCTCGATGGCCTTGCGGGCGGCGTCCGTGGCGCGGTTGTCGCCGCGGCCGGAGCCGATCGCCATCAGGGCGGGGCCGGCGTCCGACATGATCTTGCGGACGTCCGCGAAGTCCAGGTTCACCATCCCGGGCACGGTGATCAGCTCGCTGATGCCCTGAATGCCCTGGCGGAGCACGTCATCCGCCATCTGGAACGCTTCCTCGATCGAGACGTTCTCGTCGCCGATCTGAAGGAGGCGGTCGTTCGGGATCACGATCAGCGTGTCCACCTTGCTCTGGAGGTCGCGGACGCCCTCCTCGGCCTGCTGGCGGCGCTTGGCGCCCTCGAAGGTGAACGGCTTCGTGACGACGCCGATGGTCAGGGCGCCCAGCTCGCGGGCGACCTCCGCCACGGTGGGGGCCGCGCCGGTGCCGGTGCCGCCGCCCAGGGTGGCGGTCACGAACACCATCTCCGCGCCGGCCAGGGCCTCCGCGATCGCCTCGCGGGACTCCTCGGCGGAGCGCTGGCCGCGCAGCGGGTCGGAGCCCGCGCCAAGGCCGCGCGTCAGCCGGTCGCCGATGCGCACCTTGATCTCGGCGTTGCAGTGCTCCAGCGCCTGCATGTCCGTGTTCATGGCAACGTA
>JBFWQJ010000282.1:0-3690 GCA_050249515.1 Dehalococcoidia bacterium
CGGAGGCATGAGCGTCATGCCGCCATCGTATCCGGGCGCCGCCGGGCGCGGGCTATGCTCTCGGCGCACGAGGGGGTCACCGATGAAGCCGCGCATCACCGTCCTGACGCTGGGCGTCGCCGACCTGGACCGCGCCGTCGAGTTCTACCGCGACGGCCTCGGCTGGCCGACGGAGGGGATCATCGGCGCGGAGTTCGAGCACGGCGCGGTCGCGTTCTTCGACCTCGCGGGCGGGCTGCGGCTCGCGCTGTGGCCGCGCGCCAGCCTCGCACACGACGCCGGCGTGCCCCTCGACGCGCCGAGCGCGACCGAGCTCTCGCTGGGCCACAACGTCGCGACCCGCGCCGAGGTGGACGTGGCGATGGAGGACGCCCGCCGCGCCGGCGCCTCGATCATCGCTGAGGCGCACGACACCTTCTGGGGCGGCTACGCCGGCTACTTCGCGGACCCGGACGGGCACCTGTGGGAGGTGGTGTGGAATCCGGCGTGGGCGGAGGGGGAGTAGGAGGCCCTCACCCCAACCCTCTCCCGCTTCGCAGGAGAGGGGGCCGGAAGTGCAGAATCGCGCTCAGAACCCTCTCCTGCGGAGCGGGAGAGGGCAGGGTGAGGGCGCACCAGTGGACATGAATGACCGACGCCTGCGACCGGGCAACGACCCCGGCCGCCGAAGAGAACTGCGCCGGCAGGCGACCGACGCGGAGCGCGCCCTGTGGCGCATTCTGCGCTCCCGGCAACTCGAGGGTTACAAGTTTCGACGACAGCATGCCGCCGGGCCGTACATCCTCGACTTCTTCTGCGCCGATGCCATGCTCGCCGTCGAGGTCGACGGGGGGCAGCATTACACCCCGGCGGGCCTCGCCGACGACGCTGAGCGCACCGCCGATCTCGCCGCCGGGGGTGTGCGCGTGCTCTGGGTGACGAATGCCGAGATCCTCACCAATGCCGATGGCGTGGCGGAGGCGATCCTGAGCGCGCTGCGCGCGTAGCTGTCCCCCTACCCCCGCGCCGCGCGGTCCATGAGGTAGCGGCGCAGCATGGTGAGCGCCTGCAGGACGATGCGGCGCTTCGACTGCTCGCGGCCCTGGAAGTAGCGGAACGTCGTGTAGTCCATGCTCGTCCCGTCCCAGAGGGCGAGGTGCATGGTGCCGCCGGGCTGGCCCTCGATCGGGTCTGCGCCGGCGATGCCGGTGACGGACAGCGCGAGGTCGCTGCCGAGGCGGTCGCGCGCGGCGATCGCCATCGCCTCCGCGGTCTCGCGGGAGATCACGCCGTGCGCGGCGATCACCGCCGCGTCCACGCCCATCGCCACCTTCGCCTCGGTGAAGTAGGTGACCAGGCTGCCCTTGAAGTAGGCGCTGGCGCCCTCCACGTCCGTGATCGCGCTGGCGATCGCGCCCCCGCTGGCGCTCTCCATCAGGCCGAGCGTCAGCCCCTGGTCGCGCAGCATCCGCCCCACGCCCGAGGACAGCGAGTCGTCGTCCTGCCCCCACACGGCGGGGCCCAGGATGCGGCGCGCCTCTTCCTCGACGGGGCGGATCAGCGCCCACGCCTCCTCGCGCGTCGGCGCCTTCGCGGCGATGCGTGCGCTGACGCCGTCCGCGCGCGCGTAGATGCCGATGCTCGGGTTCGTCCCCGCGAGGAGCGGCGACAGCATCTCGTCGATCGCCGCCTCACCGATGCCGCTCGTCTTCAGCGTGCGCGCGACCAGGATGCTGTCCGCGCGGCGCTCCAGCTCCGGGGCGACCTCCGCGTCCCACATGTGGTGCATCTCCGCCGGGGGGCCGGGCATCACCGCGATCACCTTGCCGTCGCGCTCCACCCACCAGCCGGGGGCGGTGCCTCGAGGGTTCGGGATCGCGCGGGCGCTGGGGATCAGGTGCGCCTGCTTGATGTTGCGCGGCGGGAACGGCGTGATGCCGCGCGCGGCGAAGACCTGGTGGAGCACCTGCTCCTGCTCCGCGTCCACGTACAGTTCCTCGCCCAGCATCTCCGCGATCGTCTCGCGCGTGATGTCGTCCTCGGTCGGGCCCAGGCCGCCCGTGCAGAAGATGTAGTCGGAGCGGTCCCACGCGCGCTGGAACGCCTCGCGCAGCCGGCCGGGGTTGTCGCCCACCTGCGTCACCCACAGCAGGTCGATGCCGTACTCCGGCAGCGCGCCGGCGATGTAGGCCGCGTTGGTGTCCGTGATCTCACCGAACATGATCTCAGTGCCGATCGAGAGAATCTCCGCACGCATCGCCACGCCCCTCCATCGCCTCGTGATGCCTCGCCGGTCCGTGCGCGCCGAGGATAGCAGGGAGGACGTGCGGCCTCGTGGCCTCCGCGCGGTCGCGCGTCCCCCGGCGCACGCAGCGCCCCGAGGGAGGCAGCCATGACCACCGACTCCGTGACCCTGACGATCAACCGGATGCTGGACGCCCCGCGGGAGCGCGTCTGGGATGCGTTCACCCACCCCTCGTTGTTCTCGCAGTGGTGGGGGCCGGAGGGGACGACCAACGTGGACGTCGGCATCGACGCGAACGTGGGCGGCCGCTTCGCCTACCGCATGCGCCTCCCCCCGAACGAGGCGCGCGGCGGCGTGGACGTGGGTGTGAACGGTGAGTTCACGGACGTGGAGCCGCACCGAATGCTCGGCTACACCTACCAGTGGGAGGGGCAGGCGCTGATCACCCAGGTCATGGTCGAGCTGGAGGACCGCCCGGAGGGCGGCACAGAGATCACGGTCCGCCACGAGGGCCTGCCGAGCACCGAGTTCGCAGACTACGAGGCGGGCTGGACCGCCTCGCTGGACCGGCTGGAGCGCGTGGTGGACATGTCCTCCCCGCCGGCCTCGCCCACCCCGGACGAGTCCGGCGGATCGGACAGCACCGCCTCGTACTAGGCCGAGCCGGACGGCGCGCTACGCGGAGCGCGCGATGAACGCGACCAGCGCGTCCAGGATCTCGTTCGTCCCGTGCTCCCGCCCGCCGTTGTCCTCGAAGTCGTCGAAGAACGCGTCCTGCTCCCGGAACACCATGCGCGTCCCGGCGCCCTGCGGGGTCAGCTCGACCGAGGCGAGCGAGGCGGAGATCGGGGTGCCGTTCAGGGCCATGCGGTAGCTCCAGACGACGCGCTGGTCCGGGACGATGTCCTGGTACTGCGCCCACATCTCGGACACCATGCCGCTGACGTGGCGGCCGTGCGCCACCTCCTCGCCGCCGACGCGGAAGTCCAGCGACACCTCCAGCGGCTCCCACTCGTCGGTCCAGCCGAACCACTCGGCCTTCTGCTCCGCCTCCGCGAACGCGCGGAAGACCCGCGCGGGGGAGGCATCGAACGAGCGCTCGATGGTGAATCCGCCGTAGACGACCCGGCGGGTGTCCGGCGTGCCCTGGGGCAGGGTTTCGGTCATGGGGAGGGCTCCTTTGCTTCTTCGTTCGGTCCGGTCGTGCCGGGCGCGGTCCGTGCCAGGAACGCGTCCAGGCGGTCGAAGCGGCGCTGCCATTCCACGCGCCGCTGGTGCACCCAGTGTTCGGCCACGTCCAGTGCGTCCGGGTTCAGTCGGCACGTGCGCACGCGTCCCACCTTCTCCGTCCGCACCACCCCGGAGGCCTCGAGGACCCCGAGGTGCTGCACCACCGCCGACAGGGTCATGTCGAAGGGTTTCGCCAGTTCGGACACCGACAGCGGCCCCCGGCTCAGCTCCTCGAC
>JBFWQJ010000283.1:0-3672 GCA_050249515.1 Dehalococcoidia bacterium
GTACGGCTGGAGGCGGAAGAGCGGGGCGTCCTCGGGCGTGTTGCCGTCGTTCGTGATCGCCCACGTTGTCGGGCTGGCGGTGACGGCCTGCGAGGTGCGCTGCACGTCCGCCGATCGCCAGCGGGGGTCGGGCGCGAGCAGGATGACGGTGAAGACGTTCGCGGATCCGTCGTAGGGGAGGACGCGCTGCACGCGGCAGTCCAGCGCGCGGCTGACGGCGCCGAAGCTGACCAGCAGCTCACCACGCGCGCCCGGCCGGAACCACTGGTTGAGCGTCTCCCACGCGACGGCGAGATCCGCGCCGAGCAGCTGGACGTGGACGGGGAGCGTGCGCGATCGCACCCGCGTGCCGACGACCATCGGCGCGCCGACGATCGGCGCGTGCACGATCAGGTTCGTCTCCTGCGAGTACGGGGCGTCCTCCACCGCGAGCCAAGCGCGGTAGGAGGCGTCGTTGAGGTCGTGCCCGTTCCACTGCTCGATGGAGATGACCATGGGCCTACTCCGTCGCCCCGGCCGCGGCGATCGCCGCAGCCTCCGCCTGCACCCCGGGAAACACCTGGACGATGGTGCCGAGGTTCTGGATGGTGGAGGCGCCCGGGCCCATGCGCGTGAGCGTCGTGCCGTCGAACGTGCCGCCACCCTTGGGCGTGAACCGCCCGGTGGGAGTCCCGTTCGCGTCCGTCTCCGTCTCGCCCTCGAGGCCGCGCGCCGCCGCGGCGGCCGCGAGGAACGCGCCCCTCGAGGACGCGGCGCTGAGGTTGCCGCCGGCGTTGAGCTTGGCGTACAGCTCGTCGGCGATCCGCCGCATTTCGGCGGCCTGCTCCTTCTGTGCCTGCTCCAGCTCCCGCGTGGCCGCGATGCTCTCGGCGATGGTGCCCAGGCGCAGCTCCTCGATGTCGCGGAGCCGCCCGGAGGCGTCCCGCAGGACCTTCATTTGCTCGTCCAGGCCCTTGAAGGTGTCGGTCTGCTCCAGGCCGCGCGCGTCCAGGTCGGCCATGGTGAGGCCGAGCGCGAGCATGTCCTCCTTCAGCTCGCGCTGCAGGTTCTTGAAGCCCAGCAGCGCGGCGTCGTACCCGGTGACGTCGGTCGCGCCGGGCGATCCCGGCGTGCGGCCGATGTACCCGGCGATCGTGGCGAGCCCGTCCGCGCCGAACATGGTGGGCGCGCTTCCACTGCCGCCGACCGACTTCGGCGGCAGACCGAAGGTGGTGGTGCGCTTCGCCGGCGCGGTGCGCGAGGCGCGGACGGTGAGGGGCGTGTCGAAGATCTCGCCCTCGGGACCGTTCGCGTTCAGGTAGCCGCGGATGGTGGCGGCCTGCGCTTCGCTGAACTGCTCCGGGTGCTGGAGGAACCATGAGAGCGTGTCGGTGTCGGGGGCGTTGGCGGACTGGATGCCGCTGCCGATCTGCCCGGCAAGCGTCTTGAGCTCGCCGGCGATCTTGAACGGGGCTTGCGCGCCGCTGATCGCGTGGCCGGCGAACCAGCCGATGAACTGGCCGAGCCCGGAGTCCTTTGCGTCGCGCAGCGCGCCGGCGACGCTCCCCACCGCGCCGGCGAGGTCGCGCATGTCGTCCGCCAGGTTGCGCGTGAACTCGGCCGCGTCCTCGCTCTCGGCCCACTCCACGGCGGAGTCCAGCAGCGGCTGCATGCCGTCGGCGATCGCCTCGCCCAGCGTCTCCTTCAGATCGCCGATCGCCTCGCGGAAGCGGTCGGTCTTGCCGGTGCCGTCCTCGCCCATGGCCCGGGCGGTACCACCGACCTGGCCCTCGACCTCCTGCAGGATGAGCTTCTGCGCGCCGAGGATGTCGTTCACCTCGGCGAACTTGCGCAGCTGCGCCTCCTGTGCATCGCTGAGCTGGATGCCGACGCGCCGCAGCGCGGTGACGCCAGCGATCGGATCCTGCAGCGCCTTGCCGAGCGTGATCGCGCTGCTGCTGGCGTCCTGGCCGAAGACGGCGGACATGTCCAGCGCGGCCTCGGTGGTGCGCTTGAAGACGTCCGGCCCGACCTCCTTGAAGGTGAGCAGCACGGTCTGGACGCCGGTGACCGCTTCGTCCGCGATGCCGGTGGCGTGCTGCAGCTCCGTGGAGTACGCGAGCATGTCCTCGCGCGTGGTGCCCAGCGTGTTCCCGGTCGCCTTCAGGACGGCGTCCAGGCGGCTGCCCGCTCGCTCCGACTCGCGATAGGAGTTGAGCAGGTCGACGCCGACGCCGATCGCGCGGCGACCGCCTTCGATCAGCAGGTCGATGCCCTTCGTAACGGCCGCAAAGCCCGCGCCGGCAGCGGCGCCGGTGCGCACCGCCGTCCGGTCCAGGTTGCCCATGCTGATCTCGAGCTCGCGCACGGCCCGCTCGGCGTCCTTGGAGTCGCCGACGATCGTGACCTTCAGCGTGCGTCCGGTGGTCATCCTCGGAACGTCACTTCCGGCGTGCCGAAGGCGCGGCGGGTGACCACCTCGATCGCCTTGCCGTAGCGTTCGATGAGCTTCGGCACCTCGCGGCGCAGGGTCGGGTAGAGGAAGTACCCCCGGCCACCGCGGCCGCTGTCGGCGGTGATGTACGCCGGGAACTGGCGCATCGAGGAGCGCGTGAACCGCTTGCCCTTCCCGAACAGGGCGCGGCCGCCGACGCTCTTCGCGAAGAGCGTTCGGCTGATGCGGGTGTACTCGCCCTGCCCGATGTCCGCGGCGCCTGCGCCGAACTCCTGGCCAAGCATGTACGGCGTGCGCGCGGTGCCCATCGCGACCTGGGCGCTGGTCTGCGTGGCGAGCCCCCGGATCGAGGCGGCACCGCGGCCGCTGCGCGACTTGTAGAGCGCCGTGTAGGCGTCGCGGGCGCTGGACGCGACCTCCTGAGCGAACTTCTTGTTCTCCTGCTGCAGCGCCTTGGGGAACTCGGGGCCGATGCCGCGCAGCTCCCGTCGGAACGCGCGAAGCCCGTCCACCGTGAGCTTCATGTCGTCGGTCATCGGTGCCCTCTCCGGTTCGCCGCGGCGGCGGCTTCCCGAGCGTCGCTGCGCAGCTTCATCACCACGTCCTCGAACACCTGCTCCGGCCACTCCAGGACGCGCTCCGGGTCCGCGTGCATCGCCTGTGCGACCTCCACGTAGAGCAGCTCCCGCGGCATCTGCCCCGCGAGCAGCGCCCGGTCTAGGCTTTTGTGTCGGCGTCGCTCCGCTTCTGCCCGTCGTAGAACGCCTCGATCGCCGCGACCAGGCGCGGGCCGAGGTCCTCGTCGATCTCCGCGAGCGCGGCACGGCGATCCTCGGACATGCCGGCGGGCTGGCGGCCGGGCAGGTTGCCGTTCCACCAGTCCACGGCCCAGCCGTCGATCGCGCGGTCGAGCTTCGTGAGCGTCCACGCGACCGGGTCGATGGTGCGCACCATGCGGTCCGCGACCACCTCGTCACGGACGCGCGCCGCACTGATCGCCAGCCGGTCGCCGTACGATCGGCGCGGCTTGATGTCCACCCACTGGCCGCGGTGCGGCGGGCGCTCCCGCAGCGGGCGCGCTTCCGCCTCGAGGCGGTCGACCTCCGCGGTGAGCAGCTCGTGCCCCTCGTCGGGGGCGTCGTCGAGGAGCGCACGGAGCTGCGCGGCCTGCGCCACCAGCGCCTCGGCCTCCTCGAGGTCGAGCGTCTCCAGTTCGATGCGATGCGGGTCCGGCATCG
>JBFWQJ010000284.1:0-3668 GCA_050249515.1 Dehalococcoidia bacterium
CTGCGGGTCCGCGCGCCATCGAGGAGCGTGGTGTTTGAACTGCCCGAAGTGCCAGGTCGTCATGCGCGAGCGCGAGAAGGACGACCTGATCATCGACGTGTGCCCGCAGTGCCGTGGCGTGTGGCTGGATGCCGGTGAACTGGAGAAGCTCACCGTCCGCGAGCGCTCGTACTACGGCGACCGCGACGACGACGACGATGACGACGACCGCCGCCGGGCAACGCGCTACGACGACCGAGACCGCCGCGAGGACTACGGCCGGCGCGACGGCTACGCGCCGAGGAAGAAGAAGGGCTTCCTCTCGACGATCTTCGAATCGATGGGCGGCGACGACTAGGCAAGCATGACTCCGAGGGGCCCGGTGGACGACGCCGGGCCTCTCGCTATACTGCTTATGTCCACCTCGGGCGGGGAACTCGAGGAACGCTGATGCCTCGCACTGCGCGCTCGCGGGCCGCTGAGCCCGCCCCCCTGCCCGAGATCGCACCCGACGCTGCCGATGCGCTCGCGGCGTACCTCGCGCACCTCGCGGACGTGCGTCGGCGCTCCGAGTTCACCCTGCGCAACTACCGGACGGATCTCGAGGACTACCTGCGGTTCATCGCGCCCCGGGGGATCGCTTTCGCGGCGGCGGGACGATCCACCGGGCGCGCGTACCTCTCCCACCTCGCCGACGCGGGGATGGCGGAGGGCTCCGTGCGCCGGCGCGCGACGACGGTCCGAGGCTTCTACGCGTGGCTGGACGCGAACGGCACGGAGCTCTGCGCCCGCCCGGGCGACTCCATGCTCCGCCTGCGCTACCCGAAGAAGGGTCGCCGCCTACCGCACTTCCTCGACGTCCAGGAGGCGCAGCGGCTGGTGGACGCCCCCGACACCGACACCGTGGGCGGACTGCGCGACCGCGCGATCCTCGAATTGCTGTGGGGGGCGGGGCTGCGCGTCTCGGAGGCCGCGAACCTGGACGTCCGCGACCTGGACCTGACGAACCTGCAGGTGCGCGTCACCGGCAAGGGCGACAAGACGCGCATCTGCCTCTACGGCGAGCCGGCGCGCGCCGCCGTCCGCGCGTACCTCGAGGACGGGCGGCCACACCTCGTCACCGGCGCGCAGACGGCGCTGTTCCTGAACCGCGCCGGGGGCCGGCTCACGTCGCGGTCGATCCAGACGATCGTGCGGAACGCCGGGATGCAGGCGGCCCTGCGCCAGGGGGTGCATCCGCACCTGCTCCGCCACTCCTTCGCCACGCACATGATCGAGGGCGGCGCGGACCTGCGCGTGGTGCAGCACCTGCTGGGGCACTCCTCGCCCGATACGACGCAGATCTACACCACGGTCGCCCACCGCCGGCAGGCGGCGTTCGTGGGCGACGCGCTGGAACGCGCCCGGGGCGTGGAGCGTCGACGTTCGGGGCCGACCCGCGGCTGACCGCAACTCCGTGCGTCCGGTACCATCGAGTCAGGATCACCCGGAATCGCCCCTGGATCGCTGGAGGTGCCCCATGCGCGTGCTGGTGCTCAACGGCCCGAACCTGAACCTGCTCGGCATGCGCGAGCCCGAGGTGTACGGCATGGAGACGCTCGCCGACATCGAGGTGCTCGTGCGCAACCGCGCCGAGTCGCTCGACATCGAGGTCGAGTTCGCGCAGAGCAACCACGAGGGTGAGCTGGTGGACATCATCCAGGCGCACCGCGGCTGGGACGGCATGATCCTCAACGCCGGCGCGTACACCCACACCTCCGTCGCGATCCCCGACGCGATCAGCGCGGTGCAGATCCCCACGGTGGAGGTACACCTGTCCAACGTCTTCAAGCGGGAGCCGTTCCGGCACCACTCGTACATCTCGCCGGTCGCCTGGGGCAGCATCGTCGGCTTCGGGTTCCGCGGGTACCTCGCCGCGCTCGACCTGCTCTACGGCAAGCAGCAGGACGAGTTCGCCGCGAACAACCGCGGCTATCGGCCGATGGACATCGCGGGGCGCCTGGACCGGCTGCGCGCGCGCTTCGACGCGCTCGGGATCGACGCGCTCCTCGTCACCACACCGTCCAACCGGCGCTGGATCAGCGGCTTCACCGGCAGCGCGGGCGTCGCGCTGGTCACCCGCGGGGAGGCGCGCTTCGCCACGGACTCCCGCTACTGGGAGCAGGTGGGCCGCGAGTGCCCCGGCTACACGCTCGTGCGCGTGGCCGGCGCGAACACCGGCGTCGCGCCCGCGATCCTCGAGGGGCTCGCGGGCGCGCGCATCGGCTTCGAACCCGCCCACGTCACCGTCGCGGCCCTGGAGGGCTGGACGCGCGCCGTCGCAGAGCTGCCGGCCGCCTCGCGCCCCACGCTCGTCCCGGCGCCCCGCGCGATCGAGGACCTGCGGATGGTGAAGGAGCCGGAGGAGCTGGACGCGCTCACGCGTGCCGTGCTCCTGGGTGATGCGGCGTTCGCGCATGCGGCTGAGCGCGCGGAGCCGGGGATGACGGAGCGCGGGCTCGCGTGGCTCGTGCAGGAGTATGCGCTGCAGCACGGCGCGGACGACCTGTCGTTCAGCACGATCATCGCCGGGGGCGCGCACGGCTCCCTGCCGCACTGGCGCGCCTCGGACGCGCCGCTGGAGGCGGGGACGGGCGTGGTGATGGACCTGGGCGTGGTGGTGGATGGCTATTGCTCCGACCTGACGCGTACCATCTTCCTGGGCGAGCCGGACGAGCGCTTTGCGCGCGTCTATGACATCGTGCTCACGGCGCAGACGATGGCCGAGGAGCGCATCGAGGCCGGGATGACCGGCGCGCAGGCCCATGCGGTCGCCGCGGAGGTGATCGCCCGCGCCGGGCACGCCGAGCACTTCGGGCACGGCCTGGGGCACGGCGTCGGCCTCGACATCCACGAGGACCCGCGGCTCGCCCCGGCGTCCGAGCACGTGCTCGCGGACGGGCACGTGGTGACGGTAGAGCCCGGCATCTACGTCCCCGGTTGGGGTGGGGTGCGCATTGAGGACCAGTGCGTGATGGAGAACGGTCGCCTGCGGGTGATTTCCACCGCGTCGAAGCTTGATTTGCAGTTCGTTCGGTAAGGAGCCACCTGTGATCTCTACCTCGGAAATGAAGAAGGGTGCCTCGGTCGAGATCGATGGCAGCCTCTACCGCATCGAGGAAGTCCAGCACGTCAAGACGAAGAAGTCGGCCGTCTACCACGTGTAGCTGCGCGACCTCCGTGCGGGGCACATCACGGAGCGTTCCTGCAACGCCGGTGAGAAGGTGCCGATGGCGCGCGGGGAGCGCCGCCGCATGCAGTACCTGTACGGCGACGCCGACAACCACACGATGATGAACTCCGAGACCTTCGAGCAGATCATGGTGCCCACGCGGATCATCGAGGACGCGCTCCCCTACATGAAGGAGAGCGACGAGGTGCAGGTGGTCCTGTACGGCGACGAGGCGCTGGGCGTGGAGCTGCCCGCCGCGGTCGAGCTCGTGATCGCCTCGTCCGAGCCGGGGGTGAAGGGCGACACGGCGACCGGCGCGACGAAGCCGGCGACGATGGAGACCGGGCTCGTCGTGAACGTGCCGCTGTTCATGAACCCCGGCGACACGATCAAGGTCTCCACCTCCGACGGCCGCTACCTGGAGCGCACCAGGACGGCGTAGCGCCGAGGCGCGTCGGTCGCATCGAGGAGGCGCGGA
>JBFWQJ010000285.1:0-3645 GCA_050249515.1 Dehalococcoidia bacterium
GCCGCAGCGCACCCCGCCGGGCCTCCTCCTGCGCCGCTCGCGCCAGAGCGACCTGGAGGTGCTGTTCCCGATCTACTGCGAGGTGATGCGCGGCTACATCCAGCAGGCCACCGGCACGTGGGACGAGGCGGCGGAGCGCGCGCGCTTCATGTCCGGCTTCCCGGTCGGCCGCGCGCAGGTGATCCTCGTCGGCTATGACATCGCCGGGGCGATCGATGTGGAACGCCACCCGGACCGCTGGACCCTCAACAACATCGAGGTCGCGCCGGAGTGGCAGAACCAGGGCATCGCCACCATCCTCGTGCAGCGCATCCTGGACCAGGCCCGCGAGCGCGCCGTCCCCGTCGACCTCGAGGTCCTCAAGGTCAACGAGCCCGCCCGTCGCCTCTGGACGCGCCTCGGCTTCACGGTCACCGGCGAGACGGCGCTCCATATGCAGATGCGGGCGGGGTGAGTTAGCGGCGCTAGATCGGGAAGACGGGCTGCATCGCAGCGACGGCCTCATACGTCCGACCAGCGTCCGCGAATCGCCCAGCTGTCAAGACGGCGTTCCACGCGGCCGTAAGGGCCTCGATGGAATCCGAGCGATCTTGTGCGCTGAGCCTCTGATCCAAATCAGGTCCGAGTCCCGTCGGGTCGGGGCACGGCACCCCCACCGCGGCAATCAAGGCGGGAAAGATCAATCGCAACGCTGAAAACGTTGAGGTGGTGAGCCAGCCCCTCGTCGCGTTCTCAACCATGACCTCGATGTGAATCCCTTTGAGGCGTCCAGCGTTGTGTGCCTTGTTCCACCACTTGATGAGCCGGATGAGCGCGAGCAGATTCCCACCTTGGCTCCCGTTCATCTCCGAGAGACGACGCTGGTCTTCTTTGGGATTCGACGCTCGCCACATCCCCCCGCCGTCGGGCAAGTAGTACTTGTCTAGCCCGTGTGCGGCTCTGCCCAACTCGACTAGCACTACATCGACGTTGATGTGACCAAACCGAATGAAGAGGGTCCTCTGTTTGGCTCCGACGCCCGCATCCGTCACTGAATTGAATCGATCGACAAAGCCCTGAGCGACCGGTAGAAACGCTTCGAGCACCCGCGCGGACGATATCCACGGCGGACTGGCGTAGAGAGCGCTCAGCAAGGGATTAGGCTCGGTTCCGAACATCTCAACGGGCTCTCGTATCCCCCCCTTAGTCATCGACGTTCCTCCGGCGTTGAAGACCAAGAACACATCGATGTCATCGAGCGGCTGCGCCTGCGTCCGGCGGCCCAGTGACCCCGCGAGGTAGGATTCGGACGAATACACATGGGGAAGATGGGCATTGTTGGCGGTGTTCGCCGAGGCACAGAACGCATCTTGTACGAATGCGGCGAGGTCGCGCCCCAACGCGGTGTCTTCGGGGCTCAAGTCGACGTGGGCGTCCGCGAAGGCTTTCAGGCGACCGTTGAGGGTCGCGTTCGTCGGGTAGAGGAGTGTGGTACTTACCAAGGGAGAAGGCCTCGCCAAAGCGACAACTCATGGCGCACGGCCCTCGCGAAAGCCTCTTCCGCCTCACGAGGGCGTGTGATTCCGAGATTTCCCACATTCATGTCCGCGTCGCTCTCGATGCCTGGACTGATCCACGCCTCCTGTGCCGCCCTGGCGGTAGCAGCCTTCGCCGCACCACACAAGGTTTCATAGGGATCCGCCAACTGCGGGATCTCGATCCTCAACCACGCTTGGTGAAATGCGAGGCGCTCTTGGAGATCGTGGATCGCGGTCGCGACGAGGACGCGGGCCCCCGAGTCGCCAGCAGAACGACGTCGGATCCGGTACGGCGTCTCCATCCACTCGAACACGCAGGCAAGAGCGCGGGCGCATAGTTCCCGCCGACGTTCTAGCGCGTCTGCACGGCGTTTCATGAAATAGGCGGCCGCGGCAACGAGCGTGGGAAGTGCCAGGGGAAGCAGGTCGTTCGCCGGGATCACGGCCTGAGCGATTGTCTGGATCACTCTGTTTCCGTCCGGGGGAGGACTCCACTATATCAGAACACACGTACTGACGTACCTATTCCGCCGGAGGTGGACCTCATCCGATCGGAGTCTGTCCCCAACCAAAACGCCGCCCCCTTGCGGGGGCGGCGTTGTCGTGTGAACGAGCCGTCGAGGCGGGCTAGTCCTTCTTCTGGACGGCGCTCGCGGACTGCTGGGTGCCGCTGGTGCTGGTCAGCCAGCCGAACTTCTGCGGCTTGCGGCGCGCTTCCGGGTCCAGCGGGACGTTGATCAGGCTGGGGCCGTTGTGGGCCAGCGCCTTCTTCAGCGCCGCGTCCAGGTCCGCGGAGGACTCCGCGAGGATGCCCATGCCGCCCAGGCCCTGCATCATCACGTCGTAGCGCGCGTTCAGGCTCATGCCGCCCACGGGCTTCTGGTCGCCCTCGAACAGCTCCGCCTTGTGGCCGCCGATGCCGCCGTTGTTGAACACCACCCACGTGATCGGCAGGTTGTAGCGGACGGCCACCTCGCACTCCGTGCCGGCGAAGCCGAACGCGCCGTCGCCCTGCAGGCAGAGGATGTGCTTGCCCGTCTCCACCGCCGCGCCGATGGCGAAGCCGTGGCCGAGGCCCATGGAGCCGAAGGAGCCGGCGTCCAGGCGCGTGCGCGGCTGGTAGTTGTTGATCACGGACCGCGAGATGTCCATGGTGCTCGCGCCCTCGGCGACCAGCACCATGTCGTGCGGCATCGCCTCCGCGATGGAGCGCAGCGCGCGGTAGTAGCCGATGGGGTTCGACTCCTCCTGCATCATGCTCTCCACGGCCTCCTGGTTGTTGCGGGCCTCCGCCTTCACCTGGGCCAGCCACTCGGAGTCCTGCGGGAACGTCCACGGCTCGCGGTCGAGGACGTCCAGCATCTGGCCGAGGGTCGCCTTCGCGTCGCCGATCATCGCCACCTCGGACGGCACGTTGACGCCGACCTCCTCGGGGTTGATGTCCAGCTGGATGACGCGCACGCCCTTCTTCAGGCGGGGCGGCAGGCCGAAGTGGAGCATCCAGTTCATGCGCGCGCCCATGAGCAGCACCATGTCGGTGTTCTGCAGGATGAAGGAGCGCGCGGCCGCGGCGGCCTGCGGGTGGTCGTCCGGCAGGATGCCCTTCGCCATGGGCATGGAGAGGAACGGCAGGCCGGTCTTCTCCACGAAGGCGCGCATCTCCTGCTCCGCGCGGGAGTACGCGACGCCCTTGCCGATGATGATCAGCGGCTGCTCCGCCGTCTTCAGCGCGGCGATCGCCGCCTCCACGTCACGCGGGTCGGCGAGGATGCGGCGTGGGTCCGGGACGCGCTCCGCCCACTGCACGCGCTCCTCGTCCACGCTCCCCGCGATGATGTCGCCGGGCAGGTCGAGGTAGGACGGGCCGGGGGTGCCGTACAGCGCCTTCTTCACCGCCTCCGCCACGTAGATCGGGATGCGCTCAATGCTCTCCACGCGCTCCGCGTACTTCGCGAAGGGGCGCAGCGGCGTGAGCTGGTCGGCCTCCTGGAAGAAGCCCATGGAGTGCCCGGACTGCTCGTACGAGCCGCCGAGGAGCAGCATCGGCCAGCGGTTGGACCACGCGTTGGCGAACGCGGCGACCGCGTTCAGGACGCCGGGGCCGGACACCGCGAGCGCCGCGCCCATG
>JBFWQJ010000286.1:0-3599 GCA_050249515.1 Dehalococcoidia bacterium
GCGCAGCGCCGGGTCGCGCCACGCGTAGCGCATGCCGTCCGCGTCGTCCGCCAGGCTGCCGCGCGCGCGGCCTCGGCGCGGCCGCGCGCCGGGGGCGGCGTGCCGGTCGTAGGAGAAGAGCGGGTGGGCGGGCAGACGCATGGTGAAGGTCACCGCCAGCGCGTACATCGCGGCCATCGTCCAGAACACGGCGGCGGGACTGAGGAACTTGATCAGGAAGCCGCCGGCCGCCGGGCCCAGGAGTTGCATCAGCGTCTGGCCGGACGCCTGCACGCTGATCGCGTTCATCAGCCGCCTCGGCCCGACCAGGTCGGAGATGATCGACTGGCGGGACGGCATCATGATTGAGTTCACGCCGCCCTGCAGGAACGAGCTGAGGAAGAGGTGCCACACCTCGAGCTCGATGCCGAGCACGCCCATGGCGAGGAGCGCGAGGACCGCGGCGTTGAGCGCGTTGAAGCCCTGCGCGAACTGGATGATCGTCTTCTTCGGCGCCCGGTCCGCCAGCAGGCCGCCCACGGGCGACAGCAGCACGCCCGGGACGGCGTTCGCCAGCGCCATGGTGCCCAGCCAGGCGTAGGAGCCGGTGAGCTGGAAGACCAGGTAGCCCCGCACCAGCAGCTGCATCTGCTGGGAGCCGAACTGCAGCATGTTGCCGATGTAGAGGAGGCGGAAGTTCGCGTCCTGCATCGCCGCGAAGGCGCGGGCCACGATCCCGTCCGGGATCGCCTCCTCGGCGGCGTCGCTCGCGGCCTCCTGGAGGCCGGCGGGGGCGCCGAGCCCGCGCGAGGCCTCGGTGTCCCCGGAGGCTGCGTCGAGAGGTGCGGGTGGCATGGCGGGTCCGATCACGGTCGCAGTCCCGGGGGATCTGCGCTGATCCGAATCTACGCCCGGCGGTGCCGTAAGCGGTACCCCTCACGTAAAGGTTAGTGATACCACGACCGTTATCAGTGGAGGCGGGCGCCCTCGAGGCGGCGCGGTGAGTACCCCCGGGGGGTTGCCAATCACTCTCTTGATGCCGTAGAACCCATCACATTGCCGCGCGTCCGCGTCGGCCCAGCCTGGAGGGGTATCCGTGCTCGTTCTCGACCCGAAGTGGGACCTGGAAGCCGACGTCGTCATCGTCGGGTTCGGCTCGTCCGGAGCCGTCGCCGCGCTGACGGCCGCCGAGAACGGCGCGAGCGTCATCATCCTGGAGAAACAGCGCGAGGGCACCGGCGTCGAGGTGGGCACGCACTACTCCACCAGCCACATGTCCGGCGGCGTGTACCTCCAGCCCACGCAGTACGACGCGACGATCAAGTACTTCCAGGCGATGTCGCGCGTGGAGAGCGGCCACGGCACCTACACCACCCCGGAGGGCTGGTCAGGCGACGACCTGATCGAGGCCTACACGGTGGAGGCACTCCACAACAAGGAGTGGCTGGACGAGCGCGGCTTCACGCTGGAGAAGATCAGCGAGGGCGCGGAGCACAACCTGCCGGGTGTGGAGACGTTCGTCTCCTACCGCTTCGAGAACGCCGGCCTCGGCATGATGCGCCACTTCGAGAAGCTGATCCGCGAGCAGCCGAAGATCCAGGTGCTCTACACCACCCCGGCCAGCCACCTGATCACGAACCTCCAGGGCGAGGTCATCGGGGTGCGCGCGAACCAGGGCGAGACGGACCCGAAGCCGATCAGCATCCACGCGCGCAACGGCGTGCTCATGGCGATGGGCGGCTTCGAGTTCAACGAGGAGATGAAGCTCAACTACCTGAAGGTGTACCCCACCTACTTCACCGGTAGCGAGGCGACGACCGGCGACGGCTTCAAGATGGTGGCGGAGGTGGGCGCGCAGCTCTGGCACATGAACTGCGCCTCCGCGCGCCTCGTCGCGAAGTTCCCGGAGTTCCCGAACGCGATCAGCCTGTGGATGGGCGGCCTGCGGCCGACGCCGTACATCCTGGTGGACAAGTACGGGAAGCGCTGGACGAACGAGAAGATCAAGGGCCACACGGTCTACTACGAGACCGCGCTCTTCGACTCGCAGAAGCTGGACTACCCGCGCATCCCCTCGTACTGGGTGTTCGACCGCAAGCGCATGGTGTCCGCGAAGCTCTCCGGCGCCGGCGCCGGCATCCAGGGCGCCATGGGCCGCTACGAGTGGAGCAGCGGGAACAAGGAGGAGCTCGCGCGCGGCTGGATCATCGAGGCGCCGACGATCGAGGCGCTGGCGGAGCAGCTGGGGATGGACCCGAAGGTGCTCGCGCAGACGGTGGCCACGTACAACGGCTACTGCGAGCAGGGCGTCGACCCGGAGTTCGACCGCGACCAGAAGGACCTGCTCCCGCTGGGCGACCCGCCGTACTACGCGATCCAGGTGTGGCCGGGCGGCCCCAACACCCAGGGCGGTGCGCGTCACAACGCGAACTGCGAGATCCTGGACATGGAGGGCAACCCGATCCCCGGCCTCTACGGCTCCGGGGAGTTCGGCTCGCTGTTCGGGCTGCTCTACCCCTCCGCGGGTGGCAACCTGAGCGAGTGCTTCGCGATGGGCCGCGTCGCCGGCCGCATGCTGGCCCGCCAGCGCGTGGCGATGACCACCGCGAAGTAACCCTCGACCGCACGAGGAGCATCGGACGGGGCGCCGGAGACGGCGCCCCGTCTGCGTGCGTCACCTCGCGGCATCCGCCTCCGGCCCCCTCTCCTGCGCAGCGGGAGAGGGATGGGGTGAGGGCCTCCGGGCCTGCGGTAGCCCCGCTACCGGCGCATCGGCCGCCCGAAGGTCTGCTCCCACCGCTCGATGTACGCCGGGATGACCTCGGGGTTCACGATGCGCGGGGGCAGTTCGCCGGCGGCGGCGGCGACGAACGCCTCGCCCGCCATCTCAGCGACCCGGGCGCGGCTCTCGTGCGTGACGCCGCCCGTGTGCACGGTGCCGATGACACGCGGGTGGCCGAGCAGCGGGTGGTCGGCGGGCGGAGGCTCCACGGCCCAGGCGTCGAGACCGGCCCCGGCGAGGTGGCCGGACTCCAGTGCCTCGAACAGCGCGTCCTCCTGTGGGATGCCGCCGCGCGCGGTGTTCACCAGGATCGCGTCCTGCGGCATCAGCGCGTACTCGCGCGCGCCCAGCATGCCCTCCGTCTCGCTGTTCAGCGGGCAGTGGACGGTGACGACGTCGCTCTGCTGCAGGAGCGCGTCGAGCTCGGTCTTCTTCGCGCCGCGGGCGGCGCACGTGTCCTCGTCCAGGTAGGGGTCGTAGGCGAGCACGCGGCAGCCGAACGCCTTGAGGTAGGTCGCCGTCCTCGATCCGACGTGTCCGAGGCCGATGATGCCGACGGTGCGCCCGGCCAGCTCGCGGCCCATGAACGCCTCGCGCTCCTTGATGCCCCCGGCGCGCATCGCGAGATGCGTCTCCGGCATGCGCTTGAGCAGCGTCAGCATCATCCCCAGCGCGTGCTCCGCGACGCCCTCCGCGTTGCCCCCGGCCTGGGTCACCACCGCGATGCCGTGCCGCGTGCACGCGTCCACGTCCACGGTGTCGTAGCCGGCCCCGTACGCGACGGCGAGCAGCAACGAGGGCATCCGTGCGATCAGGTCCTCCGTGATGTGGAATGGCA
>JBFWQJ010000287.1:0-3590 GCA_050249515.1 Dehalococcoidia bacterium
ACCTCCGCCTCGCGTGCTCGGAATCGTGCTGGTGATACGCGACGGCCCCGCGTGCGCGGGGCCGTCGGTGATGTGTGGCTGGCGTGTCCGCCCGCTAGTTGCAGGGGCGGGGCGTCCCGCCGCCGCCGGCCGTCTGGAACGACGAGCCGCACGCGCACGAGGACGTCGCGTTCGGGTTGTAGATCGTGAAGCCCGACTTCATCAGGTCCTCCACGTAGTCGATCTCCGCGCCGCTGATCATCGGGACGGAGTCGCGGTCGATGACGACCTTCACGCCGCCCGTCGCCTCGATCACCTGGTCCTCGGTCTCGGCTTCCTTGGCGATCGCCATGCCGTACTGGTAGCCCGAGCAGCCGCCGCCGACGACGAACACCCGGAGCATGCCGTCCGGCGCGCCCTTCGAGGCGAGCAGCGTCTTCGCCTTCTCGGCGGCGCGCTCGGTGACGCTGACGGAGGCGACCTGGAGCGCCGCGTTCGTGATCGGCGTGCCCATCCCGGCAAGAGTCATCTGAATCCTCGATCCGTTCTTACGGCGCCTCGGCGCCGGTCTGTGCTGCACCCCATGATACGCGGCGGGCGCACGCCCGCCAATTCACGAAGTCGCGGCTTCGCTCACCACGTACCCGCACTGGAAGTCGTGCGGAAGCTCCCCCGCCGGGATCGGCTCCACCGTCACGCCGAGGATCCGCGCGAGCATACGACGGTCGTGGTCGCAGGTCCCGGAGCGCGCCCCCGTCAGGCGCGTACACGGGCAGCCGCGGCCCAGCAACCGTACCCCGGCCTCGGTCGGCGCCACCTCGAAGTCGATGCCCTCGTCCGCCACCAGCCCCACCGCGGAGCGCACGCGCTCCTCCAGCGTGCCGCCGGTGACGCGCGGCGCGTACTCCGTGGCCAGCCGCTCCGCCATCCGCTCGAACACGAGCGAAGCGATGTCCCCGCCCGAGCGCCCGGCCGTCTCGGTGGCGTCGAGCCCCACGATCTCGCCGAGGAGGCGCTGGGTCAGGCGGACGTAATGGTGCGGGAACAGGTCGGCGCCGGCCTCGGTCAGGGAGAAGAGGTGGCGGGGGCGGCCGGTGCGGCCTCGGACCTGCGTGACGGAGACGTAGTTGTCGCGCTGCAGGACGTCCAGGTGACGGCGCACCGTGGCGCCGGCCAGCCCGAGCTCCGCCGCGAGGTCCTCCACCCCGACGCGCTCGCGCCGCCGCAGGATGGCGAGGATCTCCTCGCGGGTGCCGTCAACGTGCGCGGCCATACCCCAAGTCTAGCATCGTTAATCTCCTTTTCCAGCCAAATACGTTCTAAACCGCGCAATCCCCCACCGGGGTATCCCGCGCGCCTATGATCGAGGCATGACCAGCACGCCTCCCACCCCACCGCCCATGAGCACCGGGGGCCGCCGCATCTACCTGGACCACGCCGCGACCACCCCGCCCGACCCCGGCGTGGTCGACGCGATGGTGCCGTACCTGCGCGAGCACTGGCACAACCCCTCCTCGATCTACGTGGAGGCGCAGCACACCCGCGCCGCGATCGACAACGCGCGCGCCGAGATCGCCGCGCTGATCGGCTCGCAGGCGGACGAGCTCATCTTCACCAGCGGCGGGTCGGAGGCGGACAACCTGGCCTTGCGCGGCGTCCTCGCGGCGTCCCGACGGCGGGGGAAGCACCTGGTGATCAGCGCCGTGGAGCACCACGCGGTCCTCGACCCCGCGGAGCAGCTCGAGCGCGACGGGCTCGCGGAGGTCACCGTCGTCGGCGTGGACCGCGAGGGGCGCGTCGACCCGGCGGCCGTGGAGGCGGCCGTGCGCGAGGACACCGTGCTGGTCTCCGTGATGCACGCGAACAACGAGGTCGGCGCGATCAACGACATCGCGGAGATCGCGCGCCGCGTCCACGCGAAGAACGCGCACACCATGGTGCACACGGACGCCGTGCAGTCCGCCGCGCACCTCGGCGTGCACGTCGACCGCCTCGGCGTGGACCTGATGACCTTCACCGCGCACAAGCTCTACGGGCCGCGCGGCGTCGGGGCGCTGTACGTGCGCTCCGGCACGCCGCTGCAGGGCCAGATCATCGGCGGCGGACAGGAGCGCGCACTCCGCGCCGGCACGGAGGACACGCCCGCCATCGTCGGCTTCGCCCGCGCAATGTCGCTCGCCGCCGAGCGGCGCGAGGCGGACGTGAGCCACGAGCGCGCGCTGCAGGAGCGCCTGCTGGCCGAACTGCCTCGCGCGATACCGATGCTCGCGATCACCGGCCCGCGCGACCCCGCGCAGCGCCTCCCCGGCAACGTCTCCTGCACCGCCGGCTTCGTCGAGGGCGAGTCGATCCTCCTCGGCCTCGACCTGGCGGGGATCCTCGCGTCGTCCGGGTCGGCGTGCACGACGGGCTCGGTCGAGCCGAGCCACGTGCTCGTCGCGACGGGGATGCCGGACGAGCTGGCGCGCGGCTCGCTGCGCTTCACCTTCGGGCGCGGCAACACGGACGAGGACATCGACCGCCTGCTGGAGGTGCTGCCGCCGATCGTGGCGCGCCTGCGTGCGCTCTCGCCCGTGCCGACCACGGAGCCGCCCGCCTCGTGGCGCCCCTGGCTCGCCTCCTAGCGCGGATGCGCCGCCGGCACGAGGTCTCCACGGACCGCCGCTTCGCACGGCAGATCTGCGCGGTCTTCGGCGTGATCTTCGTGGGGCTCGGCTACTCCGCGGCGTTCACGGACGTGGGTGCGTGGCTGGTGTTCGCGGGGGCCGGGATGCTCACCACGGCGGCGCTGCTCTGGGCGCCGCTTCCCACGGTCCTCGGCGCGCTCGCGGGCCCCACCTTCACCGTGGTGCTGCTGGCGCTGCTCTGGTACGAGCGCTGGCGGTAGCCGCGGGCGGGGCGGCCGAGGAGGTCGCGCGGGGGTTTGCCGCGCCCCTGCTCAGGGCATAGGATCGAGGCGACGAGCCCATTTCGACGGTGCTCGCTTCACCAGCAGGGACTTCCCGTGATGAACCAGCCGCTGGGCACCAACTTCACCACGACCGCCTCCGGCCTCGCGGTCCCCGGCACCGCCTCGGCGCCCGGACATGCCCCGGCGCACAGTCACGCGACCGCGATCCCGCACCCGCTCCTCGGCGACGACGCCCTCGGTGGCGTCGACCTCGAGGAGGAGGTCCGCAAGAACGTCATCGCGACGTCCGTGGACGGGCTGCTGAACTGGGCGCGCGCGCACTCGCTGTGGCCCGCGACGTTCGGCCTCGCCTGCTGCGCGATCGAGATGATCGCCTCGGCCGCCTCCCGCTACGACATCGCGCGCTTCGGCTCCGAGGTGTTCCGGGCGTCGCCGCGACAGGCGGACCTGATGATCGTCGCGGGCACC
Organism: Dehalococcoidia bacterium; assembly: GCA_050249515.1. Taxonomy (GTDB): domain Bacteria; phylum Chloroflexota; class Dehalococcoidia; order UBA2979; family UBA2979; genus SHYQ01. The sequence continues at coordinate 3,359 of JBFWQJ010000287.1, forward strand.
GTGACCTGGAAGATGGCGCCGGTGGTGCGCCGCATCTACATGCAGATGCCGGACCCGAAGTGGGTCATCTCCATGGGCGGCTGCGCGATCATGGGCGGCCCCTTCGCGTACGCCTACTCCGTGCTACCCGGCGTCAACCTGATCGCCCCGGTGGACGTGTACGTCCCCGGCTGCCCGCCTCGACCGGAGTCCCTGCTGCAGGGCCTGATGATGCTGCAGGAGAAGATCAAGC
>JBFWQJ010000288.1:0-3529 GCA_050249515.1 Dehalococcoidia bacterium
GTCCGTGGGGCTGAGCCGGGTAAGCAGCAGCAGGTAGCTGGCCAGCGTCGCCAGGCCACCGAAGAGCGCGATCACGATGAAGCGCAGCGCGACGAGCTGTACCGGTCGATAGCCAGCGCCCAGCAGCCGGCGGTCCGCCGCCCGGGCACCCGTGATCATGAAGAAGCCCATCATCCCTGTGAGGAAGGCCGCGGCCCAGAGGGCACCCATCGACTCGGCCATCGCGGTCGTCAGGCCGGTCGCGAAGATGCGGGAGATGCGCCCGATCGCGTCCCCCACCGCGAAGATCACGAGCGCGGGGATCGCGACGAGCAGGACCACGTTGAGCGTCGTGCGGTAGTACTCCCGCACGAACATGGCGAGTGGAGTTGTCCAGCGTGCGGCCCCGCTAGCGCTCACGTTCGCACCGGCCGTCCGCCACCCGGTAGATGCGGTCGAAGCGCTCGCGGTCTTCGACGAAGTGGGACACGATCAGGATCGAGCGTCCACGGGCCGCGAGTTCGCGCGACATCTCCCAGAAGCGCAGGTACGTCTCGTAGTCGAAGCCAGCGTACGGCTCGTCCAGGAGCAGCACCTCGGGGTCAGGCAGTAGCGCGAGCGCCAGGTTGAGCTTCTGGCGCGTGCCGCCGCTCAGGTGCTCCACGCGGAAGTCGTCGTACTGCCCGAAGGCGAGCGTCCCCTGCAGTTCCGCCTTGCGCGGCGCCACGGCATCCTCATCGAGCCCGTAGGCCACCCCGAAGAGCCGGAACGTCTCGGCCACGGTGAGTTTCTCGTAGAGCACGGGCGTCTGCGGGCAGTACCCGATCCGCCCATCCACCCGCACATCCCCTGCGTCCCGCCCGAGCGTCCCGGCGATGATCATCATCAGCGTCGACTTGCCGGAGCCATTGCCACCGACGAGGGCGACGGTCTCACCCGCACCGACCTCCAGCGAGGCATCCTGCAACACGGGGACCGAGCGGACGAGGGGCCACAGCCCGTACGTCCGATAGGTCTTGGCGACGTGCGCCACCGTCAGCCGGGCGGTGTCTGTCCCGCTCGTCCCGGTGGCCGGGGTACCGTCCGATCGCGGGCTCACGGACGCGCACCCGGAACGCTGGTACCGCTTCGGCGCCGCGTTGTCGACGGGACGAGCAGGATGGGACAGGGGGCGTGGCGGAGCACGTACTCAGCCACCGATCCGAGTAGCAGCCGGGGCAGCCCCGTGCGGCCGTGCGTGGCCATCACGATCACGTCGCACCCGAGATGTTCCACGGCGGACACGATCGCCGGTCCGGGCTGCCCGTGCTGAACGACGCACTCGACGCCGGCGATCCCCGCCTGCTCCAACTGCCGCCGCGCCCCACGCTGCCGTTCCGTCGCCGCGGACCGAGCGTCGTCATCGTCGCCGGGCACGACCTCGAGTACGACCACGGTGGCACCGGTCAAGAGCGCCAGCGGCACGAGTTCGAGGAGCGCGACCCGAGCGTCGCGCGAGCCGTCCGTCGGGAAGAGGATCCGCTCATAATCGGGCCGTTGTTTCCAAGGGGAGCCGGTCACCGTGCACCGCCTGTCCTGTGGGATCGCTCGGCTCGGAAGCGGCGGAGCCTGTTAGCGTTCATGACCACGGAAAGCGAGGACAGCGCCATCGCCGCCGCCGCGATCATCGGGCTCAGCTGTAACCCGACAAACGGGTAAAAGACCCCGGCCGCGATCGGGATGCCGAGGGCGTTGTAGATGAAGGCGAAGAAGAGGTTCTCGCGGATGTTGCGCATCGTGGCTCGGCTCAGGCGGACTGCCGTCACCACTCCGTCCAGTTCCCCTGAGATGAGCGTGATGTCAGAGGACTCGATTGCCACGTCGGTACCAGTCCCGATCGCGATCCCCACGTCTGCCTGCGCGAGCGCCGGCGCGTCGTTGATGCCGTCACCAACCATCGCGACGAGCTTGTCCTCGTCCTGCAGCCGGCGCACCTCAAGCGACTTATCCTCCGGCAGCACCTCTGCCAGCACGCGGTCGATGCCCACTTCCCGCGCGACCGCCTCCGCCGTGCGCGGGTTGTCGCCGGTGAGCATCGCGACCTCCAGCCCCATCGCGTGGAGTGCGCGGATCGCGGCGACCGACTCCTCCTTGATGGTGTCCGCCACGGCGACCAGCCCGGCCGGCGCCTCGTCGACGGCCACCAGGATCGCCGTCTTCCCCTCACCGGCCAGGCCATCTCGCTCGGGCAGGAGCCGGCCCGGGTCGATGCCGGCATCCTCAAAGAGGTGCTCGTTCCCGATCAGGACGGCATGCCCCTCGACCGTCGCTCGCACGCCCTTGCCGGTCGGCGTGTCGAAGTCGGCGGCGTCCACGAGGGCAATGCCCCGCGCCGCCGCCCCCTGCACGATCGCGATCGCCAGCGGATGCTCGGAGCGCCGCTCGGCCGAGGCGACCAGGCGCAGGAGCTGGTTCTCGTCGAAGCCGCCGCGCGCGACGACGTCCGTGAGGGCGGGCTCCCCCCGCGTGATCGTGCCCGTCTTGTCGAGGATCACGACGTCGAGCCGGTGCGCCGTCTCGAGCGCCTCGGCGTCGCGGATGAGGATGCCCTGCTCAGCCCCCTTGCCGGTGCCGACCATGATCGAGATCGGGGTCGCCAGGCCAAGCGCGCAGGGGCAGGCGATGATCAGAACCGAGACCGCGGCGACCAGCGCGAACGTCGCCGCCGGCTCCGGGCCGACGTCGAACCACACCACGAACGTGGCGATCGCGATGAAGAGGACGGCCGGCACGAAGTAGCTCGAGACCAGGTCGGCGACCCGCTGGATCGGTGCCTTCGAGCCCTGCGCCTGCTCCACGAGCTGGATGATCTGCGCGAGCATCGTGTCGCGCCCCACCCGCGTCGCCCGGAACTGGAAGGCGCCGGTCTGGTTGATCGTGGCCCCGATCACCGTATCGCCCACCGTCTTCGTCACCGGGATCGGTTCACCCGTGACCATCGACTCGTCGAGCGACGAGCGGCCGTCCACGATCTCACCGTCCACCGGGACCTTCTCGCCGGGACGCACCACGACCAGGTCACCGATCCGGACTTCCTCGATCGGGATGTCCTGCTCAGCGCCCTCACGGAGTACGCGCGCGGTGCGCGCCTGTAGCCCGATCAGCCGCCGGATCGCCTCGCCGGTCCCCGCCTTCGCGCGCGCCTCCAGCAGGCGCCCGAGCAGGATCAGCGTGAGGATCACGCCGACCGCCTCGTAATAGACCTCGTCGGCCGCCTCCGGCAGTGCACCCGGGAACATGGTTGCGAACACGCTGTAGGCGAAGGCCGCGATCGTGCCGATCGTGATCAGCGTGTTCATGTCGGCGGTGCGATGCGCCACTGTGAGCCAGCCCGTGCGGTGGATCGGCCAGCCGGTGTAGACCATGACCGGCGTAATCAGCCCGAACTGCACCCAGCGCTCCATCAGAACTGTGGGCACGGCCGCTTCACTGACGAAGTCACCGACCATGACGGCGTACAGCACCGGCAGTGTGAGGATGGCGCCCGCGAGCACGCGCCGCGTGAGGTCGG
>JBFWQJ010000289.1:0-3523 GCA_050249515.1 Dehalococcoidia bacterium
CCGGTAGTCGATGCCCTGCGCGGTGTACCGGCCGCTGGCGGCGACGGAGATCACGCCCGGGTAGGCGGCGGGGTAGGTGATCGCGCTCTGCGACTCGTTGCCGGCGGAGGCGACGATGATCGCGCCGCGCGCCTGCGCCTCCTGCACGGCCTCGCGCAGCACGAGCGAGTCCGTGGTCGCGCCGAACGACACGTTGATCACCTGCGCGCCCATCCGCGCGGCGTAGCGGATGCCCGCGGCGGCATCCGCGATGCGGCCGGTCGCGGTGCAGTCGAGCACCTTCACGGGCAGGATGCGTGCGTTCCAGGCGAGCCCGGTCACGCCGAGGGCGTTGTCGCCCGCGGCGGCGGCGAGGCCCGCGACGAACGTGCCGTGGCCCTCGTCGTCGTTCGTGTGCCAGTTCGGCGGGGCGGCGGTGTAGCCGCACGAGGGGTCGGCCGTGTTCAGGCTGACGAAGTTGCAGCCGACGATGTCCGCGACGCAGCAGTTGCCGTCCGCGTCCGCCGTGCCCAGCGGCGTCTCCCGCCGGTTGTAGAAGATGCGCCCCTGCAGGTCCGGCTGGTCCCACGCGAGGCCGCTGTCGATCACCGCGATCAGCACCTCGTCGCCGGTGGAACGCTCCCACGCGCGCGCCGCGCCGATGACGTCCAGGTAGCGCGACTGGCCGTTCGCGTAGAGCGCGTCGTTCGGCTCGCGCATCGCGCGGACCACGCCGTCGCTCTCCACGTTGCGCACCTCGACGGCCCGGGCGATGCGCCCGGCGAGGGCCTCCGCGTTCGTCCCGGCGGGGACGCGCACCACGGCGAACGTGTCGTCGCCGGCCTCCCGGTCGACATCGAAGTGCTCGCGCGCGAGCGCCTCGCGGAGCACGGCGGCGCGCATGCCCTCCACCGGGGCGACGAGGATGCGGTCGGCGGCGCCGTCCACCGCGGCGGAGGCCGTGGACGCGCCGGGAGCGCGGTCGGTGCGCGTGGGAGCGGGCTCGCGATCGAGGCGCACGAGGCCGACGACGGCGAGGGTGCCGACGGTCAGGAGGGCGGCCAGGCGGGCCCAGGTGTGGCGGCCCCAGTTGTGTTCCAGAAGGAGATCCCCGTTCCGCCCCGCTGGCGAATCATGCTAGCCAGCGGCGGATCGCCCGGCAACCACGGACGGAAGCACGCGTGATCGACGCCGACCGTCCCCGGATCACCGTACTCCCCCCGGAGGTCGCCGCGCGCATCGCCGCCGGCGAGGTGATCGAGCGCCCCGCGAGCGTGGTGAAGGAACTCGTCGAGAACGCCCTCGACGCCGGAGCGGGGCACATCGAGGTCGAGGTGGACGGGGGCGGGATCGACCGCATCCGTGTGCGCGACGACGGGCACGGCATTCCGCCGGAGCAGGTCGCGGACGCCTTCGAGCGCCACGCGACGTCCAAGCTGCGGAGCGAGCACGACCTGTTCGCGGTGCGGACGCTCGGCTTCCGCGGAGAGGCGCTGGCCTCGATCGCGGCGGCCGCCGACGTCGACCTCACCTCGCGGCCGGGGGCGCAGCAGGCGGCGGCCGTCGCACGACTGCGCGACGGCCGGCTCGAGCGGCTGGGCAGCGCCGCCGCCGCCCCGGGCACGACCGTCGAGGCGCGCGACCTGTTCGCCGCGCTGCCGGCGCGTCGGCGCTTCCTGCGCACGCCGCGCTCGGAGGCGCGCGCGGTGGCGGACGTGATCGCGGCGATCGCGCTGGCGTACCCGGAGGTGGCGTTCCGGCTGGTCACGGACGGGCGCGTCGCGCTCTCCGCGCCGGGCACGGGCGACCCACGCGACGCGATCGCCGCCGTCCACGGGGCGGACGTCGCGGCGGCGCTCGTGCCGGTGTCGGCCGCGCGGCGAGACGAGGAGACCGGGGCAGCGGCGGAGGTGACGGGGCTCGCCGGGCCGCCCGCGCTGCACCGCGGCAGCCGCGCGTACCTGCACCTGGTCGCGAACGGCCGCACGATCTCCTCGCGCAGCATCGCCTACGCGATCGAGCAGGCGTACGCCGGGCTGATCCCCGCGGGGCGGCACCCCGTTGCGCTGGTGCGGATCACGGTGCCGCCGGACCAGGTGGACGTGAACGTGCACCCGACGAAGGCGGAGGTGCGCTTCCGCCACGAGCGGCTGGTCTATGCCACGGTCGCCGACGCCGTCCGGCAGGCCCTCGCGGGCTCCGCCGTGCCGCTCGCGCCGACGCCGCTCGCGCTCCCCGGTGCGCATGAGGGGTGGCAGGACCGCGCCGCGCCGCCACTCGACGGGCGCGCGGTGATCGCGGGTGCGCGGCCGGCGCCGATGATCGTCGTACCGCCGGAGGCGCCGACGCGTACCGCGAGCGCCGCACCGTCGCCCGCCGGGGGCGATGCGGGGACGCAGCCGGGGCTCCCGATCAGCACCCGCCTGCCCATGCTCCGCGCGCTGGGGCAGGTGGACCTCGCGTACCTCGTCGCGGAGGCGCCGGACGGGCTGTACCTGGTCGATCAGCACGCCGCGCACGAACGCGTGCTGTACGAGCAGGTGCTGGCCGCGCGGCACGCGGGGCAGCCGGCGACCCAGCCGCTGCTGGAGGCGGTCGTCACGCCGCTCTCCGCCTCGCAGGCCGCACTCGCTGCGGCGGAGGCGGAGGCGCTGGCCGCGCTCGGGTGGGGGATCGACGAGACGGACGGCGCCGCGGTGATCCTGCGCGCCGTCCCCGCCGCGCTCGCGGGGCGCGATGCCGCCGCGGCGCTGCGCGAGCACCTGGACCGCATGGACGCCGAGGAGCGCCTCACCGGCCCGGACCGGGCCGCGGCGTCGCTCGCCTGCCGAGCGGCGGTGATGGCGGGCGATCGGCTGGACGCGGAGCAGCAGCGGGCGCTGCTGCGGGCGCTGGAGGGCTGCGAGACGCCGCACACCTGCCCCCACGGCCGGCCGACGATGCTGCACCTCAGCCGGGACGCCCTCGACCGCTCCTTCGGGCGCCGGTAGCGCGCTAGGGCGCGTCGCCGAGGACGAGGCGGGCGGCCTGCTCGTACGCTTCGGGCGCGCCCGCCGGACGCGTGCCGAGGTGCGCCGCCTCCGCGACCGCGACGAGCCAGTGGTCCTCCTCGTCGACGGGGAGGACCTCGCCCGCGGCCAGCCGCGCCGCGCGCAGCGTCGCGGCCTCCTCGACCGGGAGGATCAGCGCGCGCGCCCCGGCGCCCACCGCGGCGGCGGCGTAGACGGCGCGCAGGCGGGCGGCATGGGTCGCGTCGGCGCCGTAGCTCACGTTCCCGACAGCCGTCAGCGGTTCGATGCCTTCGATGTCGCGCCAGGCGCGGAGCACCTCCAGCGAGCGCAGGCAGCGCACGCGGTCGGAGAGGGGCGGATAGGCGAGCGCGTCCACGTAGACCGTGCCGGACACCCCCGCGGAGCGGGCGGCGTCCGCGGCGAAGAGCGCGGCACTGGCGATCCGGTAGGCCTCGGCGGCTTCGCCCGCGCCCGGGGTGTCCGCGCCGCGGGGCGATACGACGACGCCGGCGTCCGCCAGCACGGCGGCGTGC
>JBFWQJ010000290.1:0-3513 GCA_050249515.1 Dehalococcoidia bacterium
CCGACGGCCGTCGCCTCGAACGCCGCGCAGGCGAAGCGAGGCGGCACGCTCCGGATCGCGGGTCAGCTGACCGGCGACGTCCCCGGCCTCGACTACGACCGCGTCGGCGGCTCCGCGATGGGGTCGATCGCGAACATCACCGGCGTGAAGCTCACCCAGTGGGACGAGCGCCCCGACAGCCCCGGCCCCGTCGAGAACGTCATCCCCGACCTCGCCGAGTCGTGGGAGTCGCCCGATCAGGGCCTGACCTGGAACTTCAAGATCCGCAAGGGCGTCCAGACCTCCGACGGGCTTGAGGTGAAGGCGTCCGACGTGGTGTGGACGCTGGAACGCCAGACCGCGATCAAGACGCCCACCGGCGGCCTGCAGGTCAACTTCCCCGACCTCTACACCGGCAAGAAGCCGAACGCCACAGCGATCGACGACTACACGCTCCAGATCAAGATCGCGAAGCCGGACGCCGACGCGCTGTCGCTCCTCGGTCAGCACACGTGGGCCGTCGAGCACAAGGACGTGATCACGAAGAAGGGGACGGCGCTCGGGAAGACCGCGCCGGGCTACGGCGACATCACCGGCGTGGACCAGATCCGCGGCGGCGGCCCGTTCTACCCCACGGAGTACGTCCCCGCCTCCGGGTTCAAGCTGAAGCGCAACCCGAACTTCTACGACAAGGGCGTCGCGTACCTGGACGGCATCGACCACCCGCTGATCCTCGACCCCGCGGCCGCGGCAGCCGCGCTGCAGGCCGAGCAGCTCGATGCGTTCGGGCCGCTGACGCAGTTCTCGACGCAGCAGGGGCTGGAGCTGCAGAAGGCCGCGAACCTCCAGGTCAACTGGCAGCCCTGCATGGTGTGGAACCCGTGGATCTTCGACATGACGCAGGCGCCGTTCAACGACGTGCGCGTGCGGAGCGCGCTGGCGCGCGCCGTGGACCGCGAGTCCTGGGTGAAGAACCTCTACGGCGGCCGAGGCCGCAACGGGGCGATGGTGCTCCCGTGGCTCACCTACTGGGCGCTCCCCGCGGAGAAGATGGGCCCGGACGGCGACCCCTCGTTCAAGTTCGACCCCGCGGAGTCGAAGAAGCTGCTGACCGCCGCGGGCCTCGAGAAGATGGAGTTCAACCTCCAGACCTCGAACGTGGGCGCGTACACGGTGACGTACCCGTTCGCCGACCTGATGAAGTCGATGCTCGCGAACGTCGGCATCACCATGAACATCAAGATCGTCGAGTACGCCAGCCACCTGCGGAACACGGACGCGGCGCGGAAGGGCGTCTACCAGTCGTTCATCGTGCGGCCGGACATCCAGACGTACGCCTTCGCGCAGGTCGGCGGCGGCGGCGCGAAGGTCGGCGCGAGCATGGACTCCTGGGGCGAGCTGAAGAAGAACGACAAGGAGTACCAGGACTTCCTGGGCGTCATGGACAAGCAGCGCGTCATGCAGGACCGCAACGCCCGCCGTGAGCTGGTCTATGACATGCAGAAGCGCCTGGCGAAGAACGTCTGGAACTTCTACTGGCCGGCGCCGGACTCCCCGGTCGTCTCCAACAAGAAGGTCCACAACTTCCGTCCGCCTCCGGGCTGGAACTGGAACGTCATGAAGTACGTCTGGAAGGACGCCTAGCCCGCGGGCGCCCGGCCAACGGCGGGGGCGCCTCGAGGATCCCCGGACGGCCCGCGGCGGTGACCCGCGGGCCGTCTCGCGTCCGCCTCGCGCCCATCACGGACGTCTTTGACGCCTCTCCGGCGCGGGCCTACTATCGCGCCGCTTCGCCCGGCGCCCTGCACCCGCGCGGCCCGAGGCGACCCGGAAGAGGAGGACGACATGGCTCGCATCGTCGAGCTCGACCGCCTGAAGGCGCTGAAGGACACCTGCGCCGTCGTGGGCGTCGGAGAGAGCGATTACCTGGCCGACTACCGCGCCGGAGCGAAGGGCAACGCCACGGAGAAGGGCTCCGGGGCGATGAACTCCTACCAGCTCGCCGCCACCGCGCTCCGCCGCGCGCTGGACGACGCCGGGCTGACGAAGGACGACATCGACGGCCTCGTCGTCGGCGGGCCGATGTCGACCGAGCGCACCTGCGAGGTGCTGGGCATCAACGCCTCGTGGTGCACCTCCGGCGACGCGCCGCGCGGCATCCACGCCGCGGTGCAGGCGATCAACGCCGGCCTGTGCCACACCGTGGCGCTGGTCTACGGCAACGCCCAGCGCTCCATGGACACTGCGTACGGCGGCCCTCGAGCCTCCGGCGCCGGCATCCTGTCGTACGTCTACTACGCGCCGTGGGGCATGACGTCGCAGGGCGGCCTCTACTCCATGATGTTCCGCCGCCACCAGCTGGTGTACGGCACGACCGAGGAGCAGCTGGGCGCGGTCTCCGTCGCGTTCCGCAAGCACGCGTCGATGAACCCGAACGCGGTGATGTACGAGAAGCCCATCACCATCGAGGACTACATGAACAGCCGCTACATCAGCGAGCCGTTCCACCTCTTCGACTACTGCCTGATCAACGACGGCGGCGTCGCGTTCATCATCACCCGGTCGGACCTGGCGAAGAACACGAAGCACACGCCGATCAACATCTCCGGCCTGGGCTGGTCGGAGCTGGACGTGGACTCCACGCAGCTCCGCCCGCGCCTGAAGGACTTCTACTACCCGGCGCACCACCGCGTGCGCTCCATGCTGTACCCCATGGCGGACGTGACGCCGAAGGACGTGGACGTCTACGCGACGTACGACTCCTTCAGCACGCACCTGCTCTTCAGCCTCGAAGGCTTCGGCTTCTGCGGCGAGGGCGAGGGTGGCGCGTTCATCCAGGGCGGCCGCATCGAGATCGGCGGTGAGCTCCCCTGCAACACCTCCGGCGGGATGCTGTCCGAATCCTACATGCAGTCGTGGAACCACCAGCCGGAGCTCGTGCGCCAGCTGCGCCACGCGTATGACGGGACGCCTCGACAGGTCAACGGCGCGGAGGTCGGCCAGTACGTCCACGACGTCGCCGGCAAGTGCCTCAGCGTCATCTACACGAGGGGGAACTAATCGTGGCGACTGCTCGACCTGTGCGGGTGATGGACCCGTTCGCGCGCGAGTTCTGGGACTACACCCAGAAGAAGGAACTGCGCATGCAGCAGTGCAGCGAGTGCCAGAAGCTCCGCTGGCCCGCTGCCGCCGTCTGTGACCGCTGCCTCTCTCCCGACTACACGTGGGAGCAGGTCTCCGGCAAGGGCCGCGTCCTGTCCTGGATCGTCTTCCACCGACAGTACTTCCCCGAGTACCCCGCCCCGCACCCCGCGGTGGCCGTGGAGCTGGACGAGGGCCCGATCTTCGTCTGCTGCATGCCCCCGGAGTTCGCGGGCAGCGACCTCGCGGATGCCCTCCCGATGGAGCTGACCTGGCTCGACGCCGAGGACCGCTTCGGCGAGTACAACCTGCCGGTCTTCAAGCCCGCCGGGAAGTAACCCCCGCGGTCTGACCGACACCGCGAGGCGGCCCGGAGCGATCCGGGCCGCCTCT
>JBFWQJ010000291.1:0-3450 GCA_050249515.1 Dehalococcoidia bacterium
AGCCGTCCGTTTGCGGCGCTTGCCTCCGAGGCAGCGTGCGCCACGGAATTCGACCCGCTACCTCCTGGGCGGCGGCCCGATCCGATTCAGCGGATGCCTCCTAAGCAGCTTCGCTCCAGAGCAGCCCGAGCCTTACTAGGCCAGCCAGTATCCTGACAGGCAGACCCGGATCTCCGGGAGCGGGTCGGCGCCTGCCGCACGCTCTGCCCCGTCGTTGACCCCGCGTTGAGCGCCCCGGCGCGATGATCTGGTGATGGATCGCATCGAGGGCCTCGCACCGCCGCTGCGCGCGCTCGCTCGCGTCGGAGTCGCGCTCCTGCTGGTGGGGCTCGTATCCGCCGTGCTGGCGATGTTCAGCCGGTTCGTCGAAGTGGCCGGGCTGGCAGTGCTGTATATCGCTGCCGTGCTGGTCAGCGCGCTGGTCGCGGGGCGTGGCGCGGCCGTGGTCGCGGCAGTCGGCGCGTTCCTCGCGTTCGATCTGCTCTTCGTCGAGCCGCGTCTCACCCTGACCGTGGCGGAGCCCGCCGAGTGGCTGACGCTGCTCGTGCTCCTCGTGACCGGGCTCGTGACAGGGCAGCTTGCCGCCTTGGTTCGTCAGCGGACCCGCGAGGCGCAGGCGAACGAGCGTGCCGCCTCCGTGCTGTACGCCGTGGCGCACGCGATCGCGACCCGGCCGTTCGAAGAGGCGATGCAGGCGATTACGACGACGTTACTCGAGGCCGTCGGCGCGTCCGCGGTGCGCATCGACACGCCGATGCACTCCGTCTCCTCCGGATCGGACGCCGCACGGCGGCAACTGCAGGACACGGGGAGCGTCGGGGAGGCGCGCATCCTCGGCGCGAGTGGCGAGGGCGCCGATGGGTTCGGACGCCGCCGCTGGATCGCGACGCGCACGGGCCTTCGCCGGCGAGGCCCCACGGCGTTCGATGTCTACCGCGTGCGCATCGCAGCCGAGGCGGACGCCTACATCGCGATTGCCGTACCGAACGGGAGTCGTGACCTCGACGCGGTCTCGCAGCGCCTCCTGGTGACCTCGGCCGAGGAGATCGGCGAGGCGCTGGAGCGTCGCCGCCTGCGGCGCGAGGCGATGGAGGTGGAGGCGCTGCGTCGCGCCGACGAGCTGCGCGCGATGCTCCTGAACACCGTCTCGCACGACCTGCGCACGCCGCTCGCCGCGATCGTCGCCGCCGCCGACAGCCTGCGGTCGGACATCGCCTGGAGCGATGTGGAGCGCGCCGAGTTCCTGGACGACATCGCCGACGAGGCGCGGCGCCTGGACCGGATGGTGCGGCACCTCCTCGACCTCTCGCGCATCGAGTCGGGGTCGCTGCGCCTGGCGCTGGACTGGTACGACCCTGCGGACGTCGTCGGTGAGACGGTCGGCCGACTGCGAGAGAGCCTGCCCGGGCGCCAGATCAGGCTGCACGTGCCGGCAGAGGTAGCCTCCGTGTTGCTAGACCCGGTCGCGGTCGGCGAGGTGGTCGCGAACCTGGTGGAGAACGCCTGCCGGCACACCCCGGCGGAGACGCCGGTCGACGTCTCCGTTCAGGACTGCCCCGACGTCCTGACGATCGTCGTGTCGGACGGCGGGCCCGGCATCCCGGCCGACGTGCTCCCCCACCTCTTCGAGCCATTCGCCCGTGCGCGGGGGCTGCGCGACCGGCGCGGCACGGGGCTGGGACTCGCGGTGGCGAAGGCGCTGGTCGAGGCGCTCGGCGGGACGCTGACGGCTTCGAACCGGCTCGAGGGCGGGGCGCGCTTCGTGGTCGCGCTCCCTCGCACCGCCGCTCCCACGCCCCCGGCGCCCGGCGGCACGGCGTAGGCTGGCGGCATGACGTCCGGCGCGCGGCTCCTGGTCGTGGACGACGAGGTCCCCATGCTCCGCCTCCTACGGCGGAACCTGGAGGCGCGCGGCTACCAGGTGGACACGGCCGAGATGGGGCGGGAAGTCGAGGTGCAGATCGCCGTCCGCCACCCCGACCTTGTGCTGCTCGACCTAAATCTCCCCGACATGGACGGTGTCGCGGTGATCCGTGCCGTCCGCGCTCACTCCAGCCTGCCGATCATCGTCCTCTCTGCGCGCGACGAGGAGCGTGACCGCGTGGCGGCCTTGGACGCCGGGGCGGACGACTACGTCTCGAAGCCGTTCGGCATCGAAGAGTTGCTCGCGCGCGTGCGGGTCGCGCTCCGGCACGCCGCGCAGCCCTCGGCCGGTGCGGGGGCGCAGTGGAGCAGCGGCGAGCTCGCCGTCGATCTCGACCGGCGCCGCGTCAGCGTTGGGGGCGCCGAAGTCCATCTCACGCCGACGGAGTACGCACTGCTCAAGGTGTTCGTGACGCACCGTGACCGCGTACTGACGGACCGGATGCTGCTGCGCGAGGTGTGGGGTGCCGAGTACGGCGACGAGAGCCACTACCTGCACGTCTACGTCGCCCGGCTCCGCAAGAAGATCGAGCCGGACCCACAGCGCCCGCGTCACCTCCTGACCGAGCCCGGCATCGGCTACCGCCTGGTCGAGGCCGACCAACCCACCGGCTGACCGGCTGTTGAGCGAACGTTGAGCCGCGACCTGGCGCTGTTGCGCCGGCGTTGACTGCTCCGCCCGACGATCGAGGTGTCGCGAGATGCGTTCACCTCGCGCGGGAGTCGGGCACGGGTGACCACGCCGCTTCACCACCATGAACGGGTCCTCGTCGTCGAGGACGACGCGACGCTCCGCTCGATCGTCGTGCGTAACCTCCGCGCACGCGGGTTCTGGGTGGACGTGGCAGAGAACGTGCAAGCGGCGATCGCCGCCGTGGAGCACGCGATGCCCTGTCTCGTGCTGCTCGACATCGACCTCCCCGACCGCACGGGGTGGGACGTGCTGCGCGACCTGCGTGAGCGCCGCGCGGCGTGCGCCGTGGTCATGGTGACCGCGACGACGGTCCACCCCGACCGCATCGCGGAGTTCGCGCCGGACGCGGTGCTGCCCAAGCCGTTCCCGATGGACGCGCTGCTGCGGCTGGTGGCCTCCCACTGCCGCCCTGACCCGATGTTGGTTCGAGAGGAATCTGCCGATGAGTGACCTGGTGTTCGTCGCCGCAATGCTCGGCGCGTGGGGGGTATCGCTCGCCTTCGCGTGGCTGTGCGCGCGGGTCGGAGGTGAGGCATGACCGAGGTTGCGGTCACCGCTGTCCTCGCCGTCGCGGCGTTCGCCTACGTGCTCTACGCCCTCCTGTTTCCCGAGCGCTTCTAAGGAGCAGCCGTGAACGCTGCATCGGTCGTCCAAATGGTCGTCATCCTCGGCGTCGTCCTGCTCGCTGCGAAGCCGCTGGGCACCTACATCGCCCGCGTCATCGAGGGCGAGCGGGTGTTCCTCACGCCCGTCCTCGGCCCCGTCGAGCAGGCGACGTACCGCCTCGCCGGCGTGTCCGCGACCGCCGAGCAGGGGTGGCGGGGGTACGCGGG
>JBFWQJ010000292.1:0-3434 GCA_050249515.1 Dehalococcoidia bacterium
GACCGGCCCAGCGCGAGCGCCACGAACGCGAGGACGCCACCCGAGAGCGCCGTGACCGCCAGCACCGCCGACAGCCGCGAGGCTCCGACCACGAGCCCGACCAGCACCGCGAGCTTCACGTCACCGCCCCCGACCCCGCCGCGGCTCACGGCCGCGAGCAGCCAGAACACCGCCCCGGCCCCGGTCCCGCCGGCCAGGAGATCGGCCGGCGGGCGACCGGGCCCGACCGCGGCCAGCAGCGCGGCGACTGCGATCGCCGGGTAGACGGCGCGGTTCGGGATCCGGCGGGTGCGGACGTCATGCACGGCAAATGCGAGCAGGACGATTACCCATGCCGTGAGCAGCCCGGATGGGACGTCCACGAGTTCGCGCCATGGGACCGCGAGCACTGGCTAGACCTCCTCCGCCGACTCGATGAGACGGCTCAGCAGCGCCCGCGTCTCCGGGTCGGGCGCCGCGCGGGGGTCATCGAGCAGCTCCTGGATCGCGTCGGCCAGCTCGCGGTACACCCAGCGCGCCCCCGTGAGGTCGCCCGTTCCCGCCAGCGCCTCCATCAGTCCGCGGGCCGCGACCTCGTCCGTGGGCTCCTGGCCGAGGACCAGGCGGTGATAGCCGATTGCCCGCTCCACTGCGCCCTGCCGCTGCGCGAGCGCCGCCGCCTTCTGGGCAGCGGCCCGGAACCGCGCGCGGTACTCGCTGCGGTATCCGTCCGCCCACTCGAGCGGGAGCCCGGCGAGGAACTCGCCCGTGTAGAGCGTCAACGCCCGGTCGTACTCGTCGAGCGCCCCCGCGGGCGGTGCACTCGCCGCCCGGCGCAGCGCCAGCTCGAAGCCGTCGAGGTCGGTCTCGAACAGCGACCGGTCGAGCTCGTACCGACCCTGCCGGGTGGAGCGCATCACGCGCAGGTCCGTCTGCCCGGTGGCCTGTCGCAGCCGTCCCCGCAGGTGGCTCACGATGTTCGCGAGCGAGTGGCCGACGTGCTTGTCCCAGGGGAGGTCGGGCCAGAGCGCGCTGGCGATCTGTTCGCGCGCGACCGAGCGCCCCTGCGCGATCATGAACGCGAGGAGCTCCGGCGCCTTGTGGTAGGACCAGTCGCCGATCGGCTCCCCCGCCACGAGGATCTCGAGCCCGCCGAAGCAGCGCACCGCCACCGCGCCGTCCGTGGTCGCGGCCGGGGCGGGGGCCGTCACGCTCCCCGCGAACATCGCCAGCTGCCGGGAGCTGCGGTCGTCGGGCGGCGTCGGCGCGGACGCCTCGGGGGTGTCGGGCTCGTCCGGCAGGTCGCGGACATCCGCCTCCGTGATGAGCGGTGTGGGCGTCATTGGCGCTGGTGTGGTGGGGGCACTGGCCTCGGTGCCAGGCACCGCCTTCGCGGGTGCGGCCGGGAGGACGCTTGCCTCCGCGTCGGGCGCCGCTGGCGCCGGTGCGGTGGAGCCACCGGCCTCGATGCCGGGCACCGCCTTCGCGGGTGCGGCCGGGAGGGCGCTCACCTCCGCGTCGGGCGCCGCCGGCGCCGGGGTGGCGGGGACGCTTGGCTCCGCGACCGGCGTCGTCGTCCGCGGAACGCCGCGCGCAGTGGCCGCGCGTGTCCGCACGCGGCGACGCGCGGGCGCTGGATCCGGCGGTGGCGCCTCCTCAAACGCGGGCAGGTCAGGGGGTGGCATGTCCGGAACGGGGTCGTCGGGCGGAGGCGGTTCCGACGCGGGGGACGCACCGGTCCGCGGGATGGAGGACGCTTCCTCGGCGGCAGGCGCCGGGAGCTCGACGCCCGGTGCTGCCTCCCGGTGCGCCTCCATGCCCGCGGCGGCCGGCCCCGGCGTCCCTGGGACCGACTGCGGCGTGGGGCCGAGCCGGCCCGGCGATGCCCAGCGGACCGACTGGTCGCGGCGCACGTGGACGTGCTCGAGGGGGAGCGGGTCGAGCCCCGGGACCTCCAGCACCAGTTCGACCGGGGTGTTCGCACCCGCCTCGTCGGGACGTGGCAGCCGGATCCGGGCACGCTCGGGCGCGTCTCCCCCTGGGGCGATCACGATCACGTCGACGCCGGGACCGCGCGCCACGATCTCTTGCGTCACCCCGGCGTCCGCCGCCTCGCCGATGAGGCCCAGCACCGTCTCGCCGTGCCGCGCGACGCCCGCGTCCAGGCGGCGCTCGTCGATCAGCTCCGCGAGCTCGGTGACGAGCTGGGCGGCGGGTGGTGCGCCGCCGATCGCGAGGAAGTGGGGGGCGTCCGCGAGTTCCTCGAGCCAGTCGCTCGCCTGCTGGTCGGCGCGGAGCGCCAGGTCTTCGGGGGCGTGCGTGGTGACGAGTGTCGCTCCCCATGCCCGCACCAGCCGCCGCTGCGCCTCCGGCGGCACCGCCAGCGCTACCCCGCCGAGGGCGCGCAGGTCGGCGTAGACGATCCCGTCACGGGCCGCCCCGACGGGGACGATGAGCGGGTGCGGCCCGGAGACGGGTTGCAGGGCGGCGACGAGGTGGCGGAACCCCGCGAGCATTACGCGGATCTCCCGCGCGCCCCGGTCGACACGCACGTCGCAGTCGAGCGCGTGCGCCAGCTCTCGCTGGCGGGCGACGAGCTGGTCGCCGAGTCCCGGCGTGGCCGTGAACGTGGCGGCGATCCCCTGGCGCGACTCGTGGAGGAAGACCGGCGTCAGCGGCACGCCGGCGGCCGTGAGGGCACCGGCCAGCGCACGCGCCGCGGCCGTCACGCGCCCGGCGTCACCCACCGGCGGCTCCGGGGTGAGGTCGGGCGACGCGGCGAGGCCGTCGGCGCGCCGGCGCCGGTGCACGAAGACGACCGCCCCGCCGAGCACGACGAAGCCGGCAGCGGTGACGACCGCCGCGGCCCATGGGCCCGGCCCCCGCGCAGTGTCGGACGCAGGTGCCGGGGCCGCGGCCGGGACGACCGGAGGATCGGTCGGCGCCGGGGTCACCAGGCCCGGGGTCGGGGTCGACGGAACCGGTGTCGCCGTCGGGATCGGGGTGGCGGCCGTCGGGCCGGGGGACGTCCCGAGCGCGGGGGGTGGCGCGACGGGTCGCACGGCCAGCGGCAGCTCGAGTACCCACCCGGGTGTGATCGCGTTGGCGTCGGTGAACACGCGGCCGTCCACCATCACGCGCTCGCGGTTCAGCGCGAAGATCTCCGGCCAGCGGAAGCCGTCGCCCAGGAACCGCGCCGCGAGGCTCCAGAGGTCATCGCCGGCCGCGACCCGGTAGCGCGCACCGTCCGTGACCTCGATCCCCGGGATCGGCAGCGGGATCCGGATCGTCCAGCCTGGCTCGATCGCCCCGGGGTCGGTCACGAGCGACCGGTTCGCCGCGACGAGTTCAACGTAGCGTGCCCCATCGCCATAGAAGCGGTCCGCGATCGCCCAGAGCGAGTCGCCCCGGGCGACCGTGTACTCGAGCTGTGGCGCTGACACGCCCGCGGCCGG
>JBFWQJ010000293.1:0-3434 GCA_050249515.1 Dehalococcoidia bacterium
ACGAGTGGCCCAGCCGGCGCGCCTCGTCGACGGCCAGTTCAATGACCTTCTTCGCGCGCGGCGTCAGCCCGATCTCGCCGGACGACGCGCGGTCGCCGCGGCCGATGATGAACTAGACCGCGGACCGCACCTTGTTGAGCTCCACGCCCAGGTTGGAGAGGACCTTCGCGGCCACCCCGTCACCCTCGCGCACGAGCCCGAGCAGCAGGTGCTCGGTGCCGATGTAGTTGTGGTTGAAGCGCTGCGCCTCTTCCTGCGCCAGCGTCAACACACGTCGGGCCCGCTCGGTGAACTTATCGAATCGGTCGGCCATCGGGCGCTCCGTTCGTCTACTGATTCAAGGCTACCACAGGGCCTGCGGGCGCCCCATGCGTGATTGCCCTTGGTGAACCGCCTGTCAGCCGGCTCGCCGCGCGCATCGTCCGAGCGGCCGAGGACCGGCAGCCGGACTCCCGCCCGCGCCGGCTTGGCGTGGGCTGGGACAGTGCGTCTTAAGGTGCGGGGGAGGCGTCGGCCAGACAGGCGACCGACCTGCATCGATCATATCAGGCGCGCAGCCGATCCCGGCATCCCGCGCGCGCTCGCACCATTACGATTTCAACCGCACGCTCCGCGAGGCGATCGCCGGCACGGCGCCGGAGACGCAGCACCGGCTCCCTTTCGGGAGCCGGTGCCGTTGTCCAGAACCGAGGGAGATGGAGGCGTTACGCCTGCTCGTCCTCGGCCGCCTCGGAGGAGCCGGCCTCCGGGGAGGCAGCCTCGCCCTGCTGCTGCGCGGCCAGGTCGGCCTGTGCCTGCTGCATGGCGGCCTGCATCGCCGTGAGGACCGGCCCGTCGTCGCGCATGGCGGCACGAGCCTGCTGGTTCTCCGCCTGAGAGACCTCGCGCTGCGCGGCGGCCGCCGCCTGGCGCTGAGCCTCCTCGGCCGCCGACGCGCGGCGCGCCTCGTGGCGCGGGGCGAGCTGACGGGCCTCGTTCGGGAACGCGTTGGAGGCGTCGTCCGGCATGGCCATCACGCGGCCCTCCGGGTCGAACTGCCAGCCGCGGATCATCGCCTCGGTGCGCGCCTCGCGGAGCGACAGGCCCAGGCGGTGACGGTCGTGCTCGATGCGCACGATCTTCAGCGGCACCACGTCGCCCTCCTCGACCACCTCTTCGGGGTGGCCGATGCGGCGGTCGACGAGCTCCGACACGTGGACCAGGCCCTCCACCGGGCCGGGCAGCCGCGCGAACGCGCCGAACGCGACGAGCTTGGTGATGACGCCCGGGACCACATCCCCCACCTGGTAGCGGGTGATGAGCTCCTCCCACTGCTCGGGCGAGGCCCGGCGGATGGAGAGGGCGATCTTCTTCGTCTCCTGGTCAATGCGCATGACGTAGACGTTGACTTCGTCACCGACCTTGAACAGGTCCTCCGGCTGCGCGTTGCGGTCCCAGGACAGCTCCGACAGGTGCACCAGGCCGTCGGCGCCGCCGAGGTCCACGAACACACCGAAGTTGCGGATGGAGGTGATCACGCCCTTGCGGATCTCGCCCTCCGCCAGCTCGTCCAGCAGACGGTCCTTCTGCTCCGCGCGCCACTCCTGCAGCGCCGCGCGCTCAGAGAGGATGACGCGGTTGCGCCGGCGGTTGATCTCGATGACCTTCAGGCGCAGCGCGCGGCTGACCTGCGCGGACAGCGGGTTGGTGCCGTCCGTGCCGGGCTTCGCGCCGACCACCTGCGACATGGGGATGAAGGCGTTGACGCCCTCCACGTTCGCCAGCAGGCCGCCCTTGTTGTAGCCGGTGATCTCCGCCTCGAAGATCTCGCCGGACTCAAAGCGCTCCTGCAGCGTGCGCCAGCCCTGTTCGCCGCGGGCGCGGTCAATGGACAGGGCGACCTGGCCCTCCGCCGTCTCCGGCTGCACCACGTACACGAGCACGGCATCGCCCGGGCTCAGCTTCGTCAGCGGCTCTGCGCCCATCGAGTGCATTTCCTGCACCGGGACGATGCCCTCTGACTTGAAGCCGATGTCCACGACGAGCCCGTCACGCTCGACGCTCATGACGGTGCCTTCGACAACCTCGCCGCGTCGCAGCTGGCGGGGTTCCGCGACCGAGGTGCTCTCGAGGAGCGCCGCCATGTCCTCGATCTCGTCGGTCTGCGGGGGGGTGATCTGATTCGTCAACGCTTCGTATGCCTCCGAAAGGATGTGACGTCCGCCCGGGAACTCACCGGACGCACGGCCGGGGCGCATGATATCACGCCCGGGACCCGGCTCCACCCTTCGCGCACACACAGGAAGTGAGAGGTCGAGGAGAGGTTGGGGTGCATGTCCCGCGCGCCCTCCGACGAGGGTCCGCGCGATCATGTCTGGGACACCAGCGTACCCGCACTGTCGGGACGCCGGTAAAGCAGCAGGCCATCCCGTTTAGCGGGATGGCCTGCATAGTCCTGGCGGTGGCCTATTTTCCACGCCCAGTTGCCCGGGGAGTATCGTCAGCGCTGCGACGTTTCACTTCCGTGTTCGGAATGAGAACGGGTGGGTCCGCCGCGCTCTAACCACCAAGGACTGTATTATTGCGCCGGAACCGACCTGTGGCAATCCCCCCTGCGGTCGTTCTTACAGGGAAATTCTCGCTCTACATCCGCCCCGCGGAGGTCATCATGCGTCACCTGCTTCGGACCCCCCTCCGTGCGGCTACCCTCGGCCAGCTCATGACCGTATGGGTGCTGGTGATCGCCGCCTGGAACCTCCTCGACGCGATCGTGCGCGTTGCGACCAGCGTCCTCCTCGAGGGCCTACAGCTGACGCAACGCGTGTATGAGGCGGGCGCCTCCGTCTCTGATCTGACCGTCATCCTTAGCCAGAGCCTCGTCGTAACCCTGCTCCTGGTGATCACTCGCCGCCGCACGGCGCCCCCCGAGGACCGCGAGCCGCCGGCCGAGTGAACATCGCCCCCAGCGCCAGGCACCCGGACACAGCAAAGCCGCCCCTTTCGGGGCGGCTTTGTTTGGAAACCTGGTAGCGGGAGAGGGATTCGAACCCCCGACCTTCGGGTTATGAGCCCGACGAGCTACCGCTGCTCCATCCCGCGCCGCTGGACCACGGCCACCTCGCGGCGGCCGGGCTGTGCGTCCCCCGCTCGGGCCACCTCGGAAGAGGCGGCGAGACGGGCAGTGGCACCTGCACACAGAATACTGCGCGAGCCTGAGCATCCCAATCGTCAGCGACCGAAGTCGCGTTGCTGAATCGCCAAGCAGATCGAAGATGTGCTTGATAGAGGGTCAAGCCCTCGACCATTAGTACCGGTAAGCTCAACGCATTGCTGCGCTTCCACCTCCGGCCTATCAAACCAGTCGTCTTCTGGCGGTCTTACCCGGTTAACCCGGTGAGTGACCTCATCTTGGAGTCGGCTTCCCGCTTAGATGCTTTCAGCGGTTATCCGTTCCG
>JBFWQJ010000294.1:0-3396 GCA_050249515.1 Dehalococcoidia bacterium
GAACTCCTCGGTGTGGCAGCGCGGGCACACCACACGCGGGCGGGCGCTCACCAGGCCGCAGTTCGAGCAGTGCTGGAGCACCAGCTTGTGCTCCTTCGCGCCCTCCCAGTAGGGGGCGTTCTGCTCGTCGGGAACCGGAATCGCTTTTTGGGCGGCAGTCACGAATGCTCCTCCAGACTATTCGAGGCTCTCGTGAGCCTCCGTACGTCGAGGTCTCCGCGACCGGGTCGCGACCCCTCCTCGACTGTCCACCGTCTCAGGCGTGCGGATGATAGCCCCGAATGCAAGTTGAGGGCACAGCCCGCGCCGCCCACCGCCGCGACCGGAGCGGATTCGCCGCACTGACCCGCCTTTGCCACAGCCCGCCCGCCCGTGTGATGCCCGCCGCACCGCCCCCGCGCGAACGTCGGCCCCGGGGCACCGCGCTCAGCGGCACGCCCCGCACGCACGGGAGGCCACCATGAATGAACGCTCGTCACTGTCTGAACGCCTCGCCGACGAACTGGAGGATGCCGGCCTGTACGTCGCCGTGGAGGACACCGGCGAGGCGATCGTGCTCACCGGGCTGGTGGACTCCACGGAGGAGCGGCAGGCCGCACGCGACATCGTGACGCGCGAGGTGGCCGGCGCGCGCGAGGTGGATGACGGCGGCGTGCAGGTCAGCGGCGCCCTGCCGGAGGGCACCGTCGCCGGCGAGTTGAGCGAGTCGGAGGTGCACGGCTTCCGCGGCGCCACGCCGGGGCTGGAGGACTCCGAGGCGCTGGACGCGGGTGACTTCACCGATCAGCGCACCTTCGGAGCCCCGGCCAGCGCCCAGGCCGCCTCGCTCAGTGGCGCGCCCTCCGACAACCCCGACCTCGCGGAGACCGGCGATGTCGTCTACGTCCCGCCGATCGACCCCGTCACGGACACGCGCGGCGTGGTCGGCGGCTTCCAGTCCTCCTCCATGGAGTCCGTCGAGGTGGAGCGCTCCAGCGACGGCACGCTGGGCGACGAGAGCATCCGCGCCGCGATCCTGCAGGAATTGCGCGAGGACTCCGCCACCAACGGGCTGGATATCCAGGTCGCCGTCCTGCGCGGGGTCGTGACCCTCAGCGGCCACGTCGCCGACATCGAGGATGCGGAGAGCGCGGAGGAGGTCGCGGCGCGCGTCCCCGGCGTGGTGGACGTGATCGAGGAACTCGAGGTGGAGCACCTCGGCTGAGCGCCCGGGAGCGCGCCGGCGCGGGCGTTCGCTAGCTGCCGCCCGGCGCCTCGCCCAGCGTCGCCCGCAGGTCGGTCGTCTCGGTGCCCCGGCGCACGGTCAGCGTGATCGTGTCGCCCGGCTTCCGCGAGTCCACCTTCTGCGCGAGGGCGGACTCGCCCTGCAGCTCCTCGCCCTCGATCTTCGTGATCACGTCCTCCGCCCGCAGCCCCGCCTGCGCCGCGGGCGAGCCGGAGACCACCTCGCCCACCAGCGCCCCCTGCGTCACGCCCTCGATGCCGAGTTGCGAGGCGACCGCCGGGGTCAGTGCGACGTAGCGGACGCCGAGGTACGCGTGGACGACGCGGCCGTCATCGAGCAGGTCCTGCGCGATGCGCCGCGCGGTGTTCGCGGAGATCGCGAAGCCGATGCCCTCGGCCGGCGCGCCGCCCGGGCCCGCCTGTCCCGCGACGAGCGTGTTGAGTCCCACGACCTGCCCGTCCAGGTCCACCAGCGGCCCGCCGGAGTTCCCCGGGTTGATCGAGGCGTCCGTCTGGATGACCCCGAACAGGAACGGGCCGCCGCCGCCGCCCTGCCCGCCCGGCTCCTGCACCGTCCGGTCCAGCGCGCTCACCACGCCGGTGGTGACCGTGGGCCCCCCGACCAGTCCCAGCGCGTGCCCGATCGCCACCACCCACTCGCCGACCTCCAGCTCGTCGGAATTGCCGAGGTCCGCGCGCGGCAGGTTGTCGCCCTCGACGCGCACGACCGCCAGGTCCGTCTGCGCGTCGCCACCGACCAGCGTCCCCGGGAAGCTGCGCCCGTCCGCCAGCGACACGCGGATGCGCGAGGCGCCCTCGATCACGTGGTTGTTGGTGAGGATGTGCCCCTGGTCGTCGAAGAAGACGCCGGTGCCGACGCCCGTCGGGACGGGACTGCCCTGCTGGCCGAAGGGGTTCTGCTGGACCTCCTCCGTGGTGATCTGCACGACCGCCGGCTTCACCGCCGCCGCCACGCGCTGCACCGCACCCGCGAAGTCGTCGCCCCCCGCCGGCGAGGCGGCACCCCCGCTCCGCGTAGCTGCCGCCGTCGCGGTGGAGGTCGCCGGGGTCGAGGTGCCCGGTGCCGCGGTCGGCGATCCCTGCGCGCTCGTCGGCTCGTCGGTACAGCCAACAAGGGCCGCGGCGGCGATCAGGATCAAGGCGAGGGAGATGGTTCGCACGTTCGGGCGCATGGGCATGCCTCCGCGTTCCACGCTACGGGGCCCCTCGGCCCGTCCCGGCCAACGGGCTCGTTCGCACGGTGACAAACGGGTATCTCTCCGCCTCGGCCGGGAGTTGTGCGGCCCTGGAGGGCGCGCACCAAGCACGCGGCGGCCCCGCCCGGTACCCTTACAGGGACACCGCACGCGACCGCCGAGGAGTTCCATTCACGTGACAACGGAGCGCGCCCAGCACTCGCTGCTGCTCGACCCCGCCGAGTCGCTCGTCGACTACGACGCCGTCCGCGTCGGCGAGGAGCTGCCCCTCGTCTCCTTCGCCGTCACGCGGCAGGACGTGGAGGACTACCGCGACTCGGTCGGCACGCCGACGCCCCGGCCCGCCATCGCGACGATGCACCTGCTCGCGATCACCCTCGCGGCGATCACGGAGCGCATGCCCCTCCCGCCGACGTGCGTGCACGTGGGCCAGGAGCTGGAGTGGTCCCGCACGCTGGAGGCGGACGCGGTGATCGACGTCCGCTTCGCGCTGGTGAGCCGGCGCACCGCCGGCGGCAGCACGCTGTCCGCGTTCTCGCTGCACCTCGCCTCCGCCGGAGTTGAGGTTGCCCGCGGCCGCATCCTGCTCCAGTCCTAGCCGCCCCGCGGCGCGGGTGCGGGCGGAGAGGATTCGCACGTTCGTCCGTGGAACGGGAACGCCTCGCCGATCGTTCTATCAGGTGAACGAGTCCCACCTCGATAGAAAGCCGCCCCCGTGCACCCCGCCCGCCTGCAGGTCACCGGGGCCCTCGTACTGCTGACGTTCCTCGTCGGCTGCACCGGGCCCGCTCCCGTCCAGATCAGCCCGGTCGCCACCGTCGCCCCCGCCGCGCCGACCGCCAGCCCGACCGCCGCCCCGCCGCGCGTCGTCGCGACTCCCGCCCCTACCGCGACCCTCACGCCCGCCGCGCCGGCGGCGACCGCCACCAGCACGCCGGCGCCGCAGCCGACCCCG
>JBFWQJ010000295.1:0-3350 GCA_050249515.1 Dehalococcoidia bacterium
CGGCGCACGAAGCCGTAGTCCTCCAGCGCGAAGATCACGAACGGCGCAAAGTGGTCGTAGATCTGCACCACGTCGATGTCCTCGGGCCGGAGCTCGGCCTGCGCCCAGAGGCGGGGCGCCGTGGAGACCGCGGCGGTGTCCACGTACGCGCGCTCACTGAACCCGGCTTGCGCGGCCGCGCGGATCAGCGCGGGCGGCTGCTTCAGGTCGCGCGCCCGCTCCGCGCTGGTCAGCACCAGCGCGCCGCCGCCATCCGTCTCCAGGCAGCAGTCGAACAGCCGGAACGGGTCGACGATGAGCCGCGACGCCTGGTGGTCCTCGATCGTCAGGGGGCGGTCGTAGTACGTCGCGCGCGGGTTGCGGTTTGCGTGCTCGCGCTCGCTGACCGCCACCCAGCCGAACTGGCGGCTGGTCGTCCCGAACTCGTGCATGCGCCGCCGCGCGAGCATGGCCAGACCGTGCTGCGGCGTGAGCAGCCCGAACGGCTCCGTGTACGCCGCGCCGCCCTGCCCGCGCCGCCCGGTCACCTCGCCGCGCCCGTAGCGGCGCCCGGAGCGGCCGTTCACCCCCCGGTAGATCACCACGACGTGCGCGAGGCCGGCGGCGATCGCCGCGGCGGCGTGCGTGACCAGCGCCGCGCCCACGTTCCCCGCCTGGTTGACCTCGCCGAACCACGCGAGGTCCTTCAGGCCCAGGTTCGCGGCGATCTCCTCCTCGCTGGTCGTGTCCACGGACCAGCGCATCAGCCCGTCGACCTCCGAGCGGTCGAGGCCGGCGTCGTCCAGCGCGCGCTGGATCGCGTCCAGCGCCAGGCGCGTCTCGCTGCGCCCGGAGTTGCGCGAATACTCGGTCTCGCCGATGCCGGCGATGGCGACACGGTGCATCAGGGGGCTCGTCATGCGGGGGAGTCTACACGGGCGGGCCAAACGGTCACGTAGTGGACAGCGCCCCGCCCACGGATCGAGGATGCACGCGTCCGGGTCGAGGTCATGCGTCCTGCGTGATCCACCGCCCGGTCCTCCGGCTCCGCCGGGGTGTGGGGGCGCAGCCCCCACGTCTTCTTCCAGGACCCCTCCCGCGCCGGGAGGGGCAGGCGTGGGCCGCCCCACACCCACGATGATGCCGCGGGAGGCTGAAGATGCCGCACGTCGCCGCCAACGGAGTGAACCTCTACTACGAGGAGCGCGGCTCCGGTACGCCGATCGTCTTCGTGCACGAGTTCGCGGGCGACAGCGCCTCGTGGCACCTGCAGCTGCGACACTTCGCGCGGCGCTACCGCTGCATCGCCTACAACGCGCGCGGCTACCCGCCGTCCGAGGTGCCCCAGGACCTCGCCTCGTACTCGCAGGACCACGCCGTCGGCGACCTGCTCGGCGTCCTCGACGGCCTCGGCATCGAGCGCGCGCACATCGTCGGGCTGTCGATGGGCGGGTACGCGACGCTGCACTTCGGCATCCGGCACCCGGAGCGCTGCCTCTCGATCACGGTCGCCGGCGCGGGCTACGGCAGCGGCGCCGAGGACCGCGAGGCGTACGTGAAGGACATCGAGGCGACCGCGGAGCGCTTCAAGCGCGACGGGATGCCGGTGATGTCGGAGGTCTACACGCGCGGCCCGACCCGCGTGCAGTTCATCGACAAGGACCCGCTGGGCTGGGAGGAGTTCCGCGACCAGTTCGCTGCGCAGGACGCGCTGGGCCACGCGCTCACGCTGCAGGGCGTCCAGCTCACCCGCCCGACGATCTTCGAGTTGGAGGCGGGCATGCGCGACCTCACGGTGCCCACGCTGATCGTCGTCGGCGACGAGGACGAGCCGTGCCTGGAGCCGGCGCTGTTCATGAAGCGCCGCATCCACTCCTCCGGCCTCGTCGTGGTCCCGCGCACGGGCCACACGATCAACCTCGAGGAGCCCGCCGCGTTCAACGCGGCCGTCGAGGACTTCCTCGCCACGGTGGACGCGGGCCGCTGGGCGATGCGCAACCCCGCGTCGCTCGGGGCCTCGCAGATCCTGCCGGCGGAGGAGACCACGCGATGACCGGCAGCAGCGCCCCCGGCCCCCTGTCGCACATCACCGTCGTCGACCTGACCCGGGCGCGGTCCGGGCCCACCGCCGTCCGCCAGCTCGCGGACTGGGGCGCCAGCGTGGTCCAGGTCTCCTCGCGCGCCGAGGACTACGACGACTTCCCGCGCCGCAATTCGGACACGCAGAACCTGCGCCGGAACACGCGCAACATCACGCTCGACCTCCGCAAGCCGGAGGGCGTGGCGATCCTGAAGCGCCTGGTGGAGCGCGCGGACGTGGTGGTGGAGAACTACCGCCCGGGCGTGAAGCACCGCCTCGGCATCGACTACGAGGCGCTCTCGGCGATCAACCCGAGGCTGGTGTACGGCAGCATCTCCGGCTTCGGGCAGGACGGCCCGTACGCCGACCGCCCGGGCTTCGACCAGATCGCGCAGGGCCTCGGCGGGATGATGTCGATCACAGGCCTCCCGGGGCAGGGCCCCGTACGCGCCGGCATCCCCGTCGCCGATCTCTCCGCCGGGCTGTTCCTCGCGCAGGGCATCCTCGTCGCGCTGCTGGAGCGCGAGCGCTCCGGTCGAGGCCAATGGGTGACGACGTCGCTCCTCGAGGCGCAGGTCGCGATGCTCGACTTCCAGACGACGCGCTGGCTGATCGACGGCGAGGTGCCGCCTCAGGCCGGCAACGAGCACCCGACCACGATCCCCACCGGCGTCTACGAGACGAGCGATGGTTACATCAACATCGCGACCACCGGGCAGGGGATGTGGCGCAAGCTCTGCGACGCCCTCGGCGTCCCGGAGCTGATCGAGGACCCGCGCTTCGCAACGCCGGTGGACCGCTCGAAGAACCGCGCGGCGCTCAACCCGCTGCTCTCCGCCCCCGTGCGGACGCGCACCAGCGCGGCGTGGGTGGACGTGCTGAACGGCGTCGGCGTCCCCTGCGGCCCGATCTATGACGTCCGGCAGGTGTTCGAGGACGAGCAGGCGCGTCACCTGGGCCTGACGGCGAAGGTGGAACACCCCGCGCTCGGCACGCTGGAAGTGCAGCGCCACCCTGTCACGCTTTCGCGTACGCCGGCCAGCGTCCGCAGCGCCGCCCCCGACCTCGGCGCGCACACGGACCAGGTGCTGGGCGAACTGGGCTACACCGCCGGAGACCTCGACCGACTGCGCGCGGACGCCGTGATCTAGGGCGACGCGCCCGCGGGCGGCGGAGCCCTCACCCCATCCCTCTCCCCGAACGGGGAGAGGGGGCCGGAGCGCACCGATCGAGGTAGGCGGCCGCCCCTCACGCGAGCGGAGCGCGTCGCCCCGCGCGAGCGAAGCGAGGG
>JBFWQJ010000296.1:0-3319 GCA_050249515.1 Dehalococcoidia bacterium
GGCGCGGCGCGCGCATACGCTCGCGCCGGCCTGCGTCGCGCGGGCCGTCCAGCGCAACGAGAGGGGTGCCGCATGCCGACCGTCGAAGTCCTCGCACAGGGGTTCATGACCGCCACCAGCGAGGGTGGGCTGGGCTACTGCAGCGTGAACCTGATCCGCGGGGAGCAGCTCACGCTGGTCGACGTCGGCTACCAGAACCGCCGCGAGCTGGTGGAGGCGCGACTGGCGCGGATCGGCGTGAAGCCGGAGGAGATCCGGCGCATCGTCCTCACGCACGCGCACTGGGACCACTCGCTCAACCTCGCGTACTTCCCGAACGCGGAGGTGTTCATCAACGCGGATGAGTACGAGTACACACAGCAGCCGCACCCGGGTGACTGGGCGACCCCCGCGTACATCGGCGACATGATCAACCGCGCGCCGAAGATCACGAAGCTCCGCGACGGCGACGAGCTGGAGCCCGGCGTCCGCGTGATGCACGTCCCCGGGCACAGCCCCGGCAGCCAGGCGGTGCTTGTGGAGAGCGACGAGGGCATCGTGGGGCTCGTCGGCGACGCGCTGCCCGGGCGCGCGGCGGCGCTGCTGCCCACGCCCACGGCGCGCATCGTCTTCTGGGACGAGGAGCTGGCGGAGCGCAGCGCGCGGAAGCTGCTGGACACGGTGTCGCTGGTGTTCCCCGGCCACGACCGCCCCTTCCGCAACGCCGGCCCCGGCTTCGACTACCTCTACCCGCAGTCGATCAGCCTCCGGAACCCCCCGCGCGACGAGGACGGCACGCTCCGCGCCGACGTGGACGAGGCGCCGGTCGCGTTCGTGTCGCTGATCCAGCCCACGGCGAAGCGGAAGGGCTAGCCCGCGACCTCGGACGCCTGCCCGGGGACGCCGATCCGTGCTGCACAGCGCGGCAATTCGACGCTCATCAATCGAGTTATCATCGACGCTGGCAACGGGAAGGGGCCCACGATGTCCGACACCAACACCGGCATCGGTTCCACGATCGAGGTCCGCCTGGTCCTCTTCGCGGACCTGCGGCGGGTGCTGCCGAAGGGGCACGACGGCAAGTTCACGCTGACCGTCCCGGAGGGATCCACGGTCGCCGACCTGGTCCAGGCCTCCGGTCTGAGCTTCGCCCCGGACGAGCAGTTGAAGGCCGGGATCAACGGCGACGCCGCCGACCTGGACGCCCCCGTCCACGCGGGTGACGAGGTGGTGCTGTTCAGCCCGATGGAGGGCGGCTAGCACCTCGCCGGCCCCTCGGGGCGCACCACACCGGCCGATCCCACAGATCACAGCGAGCGGAGATTCGATGGCACGCACCGGCTACTGGAACAAGATCCTCCACGTGGACCTCACGTCCCGCAGTTGGACGGTTGAGGAGCCGGGCGACCGCTTCTTCCGTCTGTACGGCGGCGGACGCGGGATCATCGCGCACAACCTGCTGAAGTACGTCCCGCAGGGTGCCGACGCGCTCGGCCCGGACAACATCATCGTCTTCGCGCCCGGCGTGCTCACCGGCGCGCCGTTCCCCGGCAACGGCCGCCACGCCGTGGGCGGCAAGTCGCCGCTCACCGGCGGCTTCGGCGAGGCCGAGGCGGGCGGCTTCTGGGGCGCGGAGCTGAAGAAGGCGGGCTGGGACGCCATCGTCTTCCACGGCGTCTCCGACACCCCGGTCTACCTGAACATCAACGACGACACCGTGGAGATCCGCGACGCCTCGCACCTGTGGGGCAAGATCACCGGTGACGTGCAGGAGGCGATCCAGGAGGAGCTGGGGGACAAGCGCGTGCGCGTCGCCCAGATCGGCCCCGCCGGCGAGAACCTGGTGAAGTTCGCCAACGTCATGAACGACCTGACGGAGGCGGCCGGCCGCACCGGCATGGGCGCCGTCATGGGCTCCAAGAAGCTCAAGGCGATCGCCGTCCGCGGCACGAAGAAGATCGAGCTCGCCGACGACCGCTCGCTCCACGGCATCTCCAAGTGGGTCGGCGAGACCCTGGACACCGTGCACAAGAACTTCCACGAGTACGGCACCGGTGCCGCCATGCAGGGCAAGTCCTTCGAGGGCGGCCTGCCGGCCCTCAACTGGCGCGAAGGCTCCATGGAGGACGTCCGCAAGGTGGACGCCATCGCCGTGCATGACGAGGTCCTGAACGAGATGGGCGCGTGCTACGCGTGCTCCGTGCGCTGCAAGAAGGTCGTCCAGATCGAGCAGCGGCAGGAGGACGCCGGCACCACCCGCAAGGGCAAGCAGATCGCCTTCGACCCGAAGGGCCGCTACAGCGTCGACCCGAAGTACGGCGGGCCGGAGTACGAAAGCCTCGCCTCGCTCGGCACGAACCTCGGCGTCAACGACATCGTCGCGCTGTGCAAGTCGAACGAGGTCTGCAACTACCTCGGCATGGACACCATCTCCGCCGGCTCCACGATCGCCTGGGCGATGGAGGCGTACGAGAAGGGCATCCTCACCAGCGAGGACACGGACGGCATCAAGCTCCAGTTCGCGGACGGTGACGCCGTGATCAAGATGCTGGAGATGATCGCCCACCGCGAGGGCTTCGGTGACGTGCTGGCGGAGGGCTCCGAGCGCGCCGCGGCGAAGATCGGCATGGGCTCCGAGGAGTTCCTGAGCACGGTCAAGAACCTTGAGCTCGCCATGCACGACCCGCGCCACATGCCGGTGATGCGCGTGTCCTACCTGCTGGCCCCCACCGGCGGCGACCACCTGCGCCAGACCGGCAACCAGAACGGCCTCCGCAACCAGGTCGGCATCTGCGCCTTCCTCGGCTACGACGAGGACCAGACGGTCACGGTCATCAACTCCGTCACCGGCTGGGGCGTGGACAAGGACGAGCTGATCCAGACCGCCCACCGCGGCATCACCCTGGCCCGCCTGTTCAACATGCGCGAGGGCTTCACCCGCGCCGACGACCGGCTGCCGAAGCGGTTCTACGAGGACCTGCCGAAGCTCCCGGGCCTCACGGACGAGATCCTCGACAAGATCGTGACGGACTACTACATCGAGCAGGGCTGGGACCCGGAGACCGGCAAGCCCCTGCCCGAGACGGTCAAGGCACTCGAGATCGAGGTGGACGCGGTCGGCCTCGTCTAGCCCGTCCACACGGACGACGCATCGCGGGCCCCGGCAGTCGCCGGGGCCCGTTTCGTGTCCCCCCGGCGGCGTCACGAACATCGTTCGAGAAAGCCAAAACGCGTATGATTTCCATCGCGGTTGGACCCCCAGTCGGGCCCCCGCACGGAGGGAGCGGACATGACTGATTCAACGTACTGGACCGCACGCATCTCCCGTCGGGGAGTGCTG
>JBFWQJ010000297.1:0-3294 GCA_050249515.1 Dehalococcoidia bacterium
GGGTGGTCGTACCCGCGGAAGAAGTGGTTGAACCCGATCTCGTACAGCGTCGCCGCCGAGGCGAACGTGGAGATGTGGCCACCGATGCCGGACGACTTGCCGTTCGCCTCGGTCACCATCGCCATCGCGTTCCAGCGGACGATGCTCTTGATGCGCCGCTCGATCGTCGAGTCGCCGGGGAAGGGCGCCTCGTGCTCGAACGGGATGGTGTTTACATAAGGCGTGCGCGAGGTGACCGGGAGCGGGACACCGGTGCGCTGAGCCTCGATCTGGAGCGCCTGCAGCAGACGGCTGGCGCGCGCGCTGCCGCGCGTCCGCACCACGTCACGAAGGGAATCGATCCACTCCTGGGTGTCCACCCAGTCCGGGATCTCGGGGGAGTCGGTGTCTGCAACGTCTCGATCGCGGATCACTGCCGCATACTCCATCCAGCAGGCGCACCCATGGCTCCTGCGGCCCTCAGCGTAACCCACTATCAACGATTTGGTCAGAGTGGGGAACTCCCGACTGTGTTAAGTACCGTAACGCCGGTTCCGGACTCCGCCGGGGGTAGACTGGACGCATGAACGCACCCGCGAAGGTCCGCCTGCTGGCCGCCACGGACGTGGACTACGAGTCCGCGCACGCGTGGCAGGTCGAGACCGCCGCCGAGGTCCGCGCGGCGCGCGAGATACCCCCCGGCGGTTCCCCCGGCTTCCCGGCGGAGGCACTCGCGCTCATCGAGCACGCCCCCGTCTACACCATGGGCGCGCGGGGTGGCCGCGCGAGCCTGCGACGGCCACAGGAGGCGCTCCCGGCGCCGCTGGTGGACACCGACCGCGGCGGAGACGTCACGTGGCACGGCCCCGGGCAGCTGGTCGGCTACCCAATCCTCGACCTCCGCCGCCGCGGGCTCGGCGCGACCGAGTACGTCGCCGCGCTCGAGGGGCTGCTGCTGGACACGCTCGCCGCGTTCGGCATCGAGGCCGGGCTGTCGGAGGGGCGGCGGGGCGTCTGGGTCGGGGACGACAAGATCGCGGCGCTGGGCATCAGCGTCCGCGGCGGGGTCTCGCTCCACGGCATCGCGCTCAACGTCTCGCCGGACCTCGGCTGGTTCGACGCGATCGTGCCGTGCGGGCTCGAGGACGCCGGCGTGACCTCGATGTCCCGCGTACTCGGCCGTACCGTGCGGGTGGCGGAGGCGCGGCGGGCGATGCTCCACGCGTTCGCCCGGCGCTTCGACAGCACGTTCGTCACCGTGGCGTGCGAGGCGGCCACGGCCGCGCTCGGCGGCGGGCAGACGCCCGCAAGGGAGAGGGTGTCCGCGTGACCACGATCCAGTCGGTCCCGAGGAACGAGCCGAAGCCGCCGTGGTTCAAGGCGCCGTTCCCCGGCGGCGAACGCTACGGCCACATCAAGAACCTGCTGCGCGAGGAGCGCCTGCACACGGTCTGCGAAGAGGCGCACTGCCCGAACATCGGCGAGTGCTTCAACTCCGGCACGGCCACGTTCATGATCCTGGGCGACACCTGCACGCGCGCGTGCGGCTACTGCGCGGTGACCACCGGCAAGCCGGGCGCGCTGGACCTGCTGGAGCCGCTGCGGCTGGCACAGACCGTGGACACGCTCGGCCTCGACTATGCCGTCATTACCTCGGTCAACCGGGATGACGTACCGGACGGCGGCGCCGGCATCTTCGCGCAGTGCATCCGCGCGATTCACCACCTGCGGCCGGACTGCCGTGTGGAGGTGCTCATCCCCGACTTCGGCGGCGACCCGGAGCCGCTCCGGACGGTGATCGAGGCCGGCCCGGCCGTCCTCAACCACAACGTGGAGACCGTGCCGCGGCTCTACCCGAAGGCGCGCTTCAAGGGCGACTACCAGCGCACGCTCACCCTGCTGCGCCGGGTGAAGGAGTTCGCCCCGGAGATGCCCACGAAGACCGGCATCATGGTCGGCCTCGGCGAGACGATCGAGGAGCTGGAGCAGGTGCTGCGTGACCTGCGCGAGCGCCAGGTCGACCTCGTGACCATCGGGCAGTACCTGCGGCCCACACCGAAGCACCTCCCGGTCGCTCGCTTCCTGCACCCGGACGAGTTCGCGCACCTGAAGGCCTATGGCCTGTCGCTGGGCTTCTCGCACGTCGAGTCCGGCCCGCTCGTCCGCTCCTCGTACCACGCGGGGGAGCAGGAGTCGGCCGCGCGCGCGTCGCGGTAGGGCACGGTCATGCCGGAGCGCCTGATCATCGTCGGTGGCGACGCGGGAGGCATGAGCGCCGCGACGAACGCGCGACGCCTCCGCCCCGCCGCGGAGCTGGAGATCATCGCCTTCGAGCGCGGGCCGTGGGCCTCGTTCTCCGCGTGCGCTGAGCCGTACTTCGTCTCCGGTGAGATCGAGGACTTCGACACGCTGCTCATCCGCTCGCCCGAGGCGTTCGCGGAGCAGGGCATCGAGGTCCGTCTTCACCACGAGGTGACCGCGATCGACACGGCGGCGCGCCGCGTCACCGTGCGCGACCTGCAGCGCGGCGCTGACCTGACGCTGGATTACGACGCGCTGGTCTACGCCACCGGCGCCGAGGTGCGCCGCGTGCCCATCGAGGGGCGCGACCTGCAGGGCGTCCACGAGATGCACGTGCTGCGCGACGCGCTGGACGTCCGCGCGATCCTCGATGGGCCACGGCCCCCGGAGCGCGCGGTGGTGGTGGGCGGCGGCTACGTGGGGCTCGAGATGGCGGAGGCGCTGCAGACGCGCGGGCTGCACACCACCATCGTCGCGTCGGGCGACGGGCTGCTCGGCGGCTCACTCGATCCGGAGTTGTCCGCGTACCTCGCCGAGCGCGTCCGCGCGCTGGGGATCGAGGTCGATGTCGGGCACCGGGTGGAGTGCCTGCGCGGCGTGGACGGCCACGTCACGGCCGTCGGGTGCGGCGACCGGACGCTCCCGGCGGACCTCGTCATCCTCGCCACGGGCACGGTGCCGCGCCTGGACCTCGCCCGAGCCGCCGGGCTGCGCATCGGCGAGAGCGGCGGGCTCTGGGTGGACGACCACCAGCGCACCAGCGCCCCCGGCGTCTACGCCGCCGGCGACTGCACCGAGGTGACGCATCGCGTGACCGGCGCCGCCGCGAACATCCACCTCGCGACGATCGCCACGAAGCAGGGGCGGATCGCCGGCCTGAACATCGGCGGCGAGGACCATGCGTTCCCCGGCGTGCTGGGCACCGCGATCACGAAGGTCCATGACCTGGAGATCTCGCGCACCGGCGCGACCGAGGCGCAGGCACGCGCCGCCGGCATCGACGTCGCGGTCGCG
>JBFWQJ010000298.1:0-3286 GCA_050249515.1 Dehalococcoidia bacterium
CGCGCGGCGCTCCACGCGGCCTACGAGGCCGCCCTCGCGGCCAAGCTCGGCGTGTCGGTGGAGTCGCTGCAGGCGGCGATCGAGGCGAACAAGCCGGAGCGCCCGGCGCAGCCCAGCGCGGAGGAGCAGCGCGCTCGCGTCGCAGCCCACCTGGAGCGGATGGTCGCCAGCGGGACGGTGACGCAGGAGCAGGCCGACCAGATCCTCGCCGACATCGACGCCGGCAAGCCGGTGTTCGAGGTGCTGCGCCAGCTCATGCCGCAGCTCGGTGAGGGCCGTGGCGAGCGCGGCCCGGGCGACCGCGGGCCCGGCAAGGGCCGCGGGCCTTCGGCCCAGGGCCAGCAGCAGGGGAACGGCGCCCGCGGCTTCAGCGGCGGCTTCCAGGGGCAGCGCGCCTAGCGCCGACAGACCGCCGGAGTTGCCCTGCCCGGCGTAACGAGCGCCCCCACGGTGAACACCGCGGGGGCGCTTCGTTGTCTGCGGGGTCCCCCGGCGCTGTCGCCGCGCGGTAGGCTGCGCGCATGACGGACGCGGACCGAAGGCTGCTGCGGGAGACGGGCGTCGCCGCCGTGCTCATGTTCACGATCGCCGTGGTCGTGGCGGTGCTCTTCCGCGTCGTGACCGGGATGTCGCCGTGGCCCTACGTGATCATCGCGGAGATCGGCGCCGCCGGCTGGGGCACGGCGATGCTCGCACTCAGCTCGCCGGCCCGCCGAGGCTAGCCGCGCGCTACTGCGGCCGCGGCGCGCCCACGTTGGAGCGCAGGAACTCCACCACCCGCGTCACGTACTCGTTCGGGAACTCCTGCAAGCCCCCGCCCAGGTCCGCGCCGTGCGCCACCCACAGCGTCCGCGACGGCGGCGCGGCGGCGAAGATCGCGCGCGTCTGCTCCGTGCGTCCGCCGCTGTCCTCGATGATCAGCAGCGGGCGATCGCCGAGCCGCGCCACCGCCTCGATCGGCGCGCGGTCGTCAATGTCCTCCGCGATGCGCCGCTTCACCAGGTAGGTGGTGAGCGGACGCAGGAAGCCCGGCACCGCGACCACGCGCTCCAGCGCGTCCTGCAGCGCGACCTCCAGCGAGGCGTAGGGCGCCTCCACGACGACCGAGGCGACCCGCGGGTCCTCCGCCGCGGCCATGATCGCCACCGACCCGCCCAGCTCCACCCCCATGATCGCGATGCGCTCCTGGTCGACCTCGGGTCGCTTGCTGAGGTAGTCGATCGCGCCGAGGACATCCAGCCGCTCGCGCTCGCCGAACGTCACCTCCACGCGCGCGGAGTGGCCGACGCCGCGCGCGTCGAAGAAGAAGACGTGGAAGCCGGCCTGCGACAGGAAGTCGGCGTACGGCAGCATCACGTCGCGCGTGCCGCCGTAGCCGTGCATGAGCACCACCGTGGGCTGCGGCGCGGTGCTCGGCTGCTCGCCGTGCGGCGGCGCGGCCGCGAGGAACCACCCCGCGAGCTCCGTCTTGTCGCGCGCGGTGAACGCCACCTCCTCCACGGGAAAGGGGAACTGGTCCAGGTACGGCGTGTTCTTCGGCGGGTCCGGCTCCAGCGCGGCGTCCGCCGCCACGTACGCGACCAGGAACGACATGAAGACGAACACGGCCACGGTGCCGAGTGCGGTGAGGGCCATCAGCCAGCGGGACTGTGCCTTGGTCACGGGGCGCGTCCGATGCATTCGACGTGGACGAACATGAAGAACGCCTCCGGGTCGTCGGCCCACGTGCGCCAGCCGCGCGAGATCGCCTCGATCTCCTCCGCGGTGGCGATGCCGTACTCGATCGCCTGCGGGCGGAAGTTGGAGTGCACGGCGCGCTCCGCCCACGATCGCGCCCAGTCCGCCGCCTCGCCCGGCTGCGCCATCAGTTCGACAACGGCGGTGACCTCCAGGTCCACGAAGCCAGCGGCCGCGGCCCACGAGCGAAGGCGACGCCCGGCGTCCGGGTCCGCGCCGTTGCGCGCCGCGACCTCGTGGTACACGCGCAGCCAGTCGTCGATGTGCGGCGAGCGCGGCCATGCGGTCATCGTCGCGTAGTCGGCGTCGCGGACGGCGACAAGGCCGCCGGGCCGCAGCACGCGTCGCATCTCCGTCAGCGCGTCCACCGGGGCGGCGAGATGCTGGAGCACCTGGTGCGCGTGGGCGACGTCGAAGCTCGCCACCTCGTACGGGAGCGCGTACACGCTGGCCGCCTCGAAGCGCGCGTTCGTCACGCCCACCTCGGCCGCGTGCGCGCGGGCGCTCTCGATCACGTCCGCAGAGACGTCGATGCCGACGACCTCACCGGGCGCGACGGCGCGGGCGAGGCCGGTGGAGATCGTGCCGGGCCCGCAGCCCACGTCGAGCAGGCGCATGCCCGGCCGCAGGCGAGGCAGCAGGTAGGCCGCCTCGCGCTCCGCCGTGCGGCGTGCGTGGCGGCTGACCACGGAGGCGTGGTGCCCGTGCGTGTAGGTGTCCACGGGGGCGCCGGCGGGCGGCTGCTCGTTCGTCATGAGGATCGAGGTTAACCCAGCCCTCCGCTACGCACGCGGGCGCGCTACCCTGCGGCGCATGGCGAAGGGCACCTCGGGCCGCGCGATGACGCCCGCCGTGGAGGCGGCGCGCGCCGCCGGCGTGCCCTTCGAGATCCTCGAGTACGAGCACGACCCGGCGGCGGAGGCCTACGGCGTGGAGGCCGCGGAGGCGCTCCACCTGGACCCGGCGGTCGTGTTCAAGACGCTGGTCGCGAAACTGGATGGGAAGACGCTGGCCGTGGGCATCGTCCCCGTGGCGGCGCGCCTGGACCTGAAGGCGCTCGCCGCCGCGCTGGGCGCGCGGAAGGCGGAGATGGCCCCGCCGGCGGAGGCGGAGCGGGCGACGGGCTACGTGCTGGGTGGCATCTCGCCGCTGGGCCAGAAGCGCCCCCTGCCCAGCGTCCTGGACGAGTCCGCCGTCCTCTACGACACGATCCACGTCAGCGCCGGCCGTCGAGGCGCGGAGATCGCCCTCGCCCCGGACGACCTGGTCCGCCTCACCGGCGCCCGCGTCGCCGAGATCGCGCGGGGCTGACGTCCCGCGACCGCTTCCCGCGTGCAGCGGCTGAGGCGACGATGGGGTAGGTTACGTGCGGCGCGCCCCCGCGCCGTCTCCCGAGCCGCCGCCCAGGAAGGGTGCACAGCCTCGTGAACTCGAACCGCGCCATGATCCTGCTGATGTGCGTGCTGGCATCGCCCGGCCTGCTCCTGCGGCTGACCGGCACCCACCTCGGCATCGTCCCCGACACCGCGCTCTACGGCACCTCGATCGT
>JBFWQJ010000299.1:0-3281 GCA_050249515.1 Dehalococcoidia bacterium
ATGGTGATCCCCGCGGCGGCGCACGGCGCCTACCGCGAGAGCATCGTGCTGTCCGCGGACGCCGTGGTGCGCGCGCCCGCGGGCGTCGGCCACGTCGAGGCCTCGACGCTGCCGATGAACGGGCTGACGGCGCGGCAGTCGCTGGACCAGCTCGCGCTCCAGCCGGGGCAGACGGTGGCCGTCACCGGCGCGGCCGGGGCGTACGGCGGCTACGTGGTGCAACTGGCGAAGGCGGACGGGCTGCGCGTGATCGCGGACGCCGCCCCGGCGGACGAGGCGCTGGTGAAGGGCCTCGGCGCGGACATCGTCGTGCCGCGCGGGCCCGACATCGCCGAGCAGATCCGCAAGGTCGCGCCGGAGGGCGTGGACGGTCTCGCGGACGGATCGTTCCAGAGCGAGCAGGCCGTGGGCGCGGTGAAGGACGGCGGCGCGTTCGCCTCGGTGCGCGGCTGGGCCGGCACGGGCGAGCGCGGCATCACGTTCCACCAGACGGCGGTCCGCAACTACGACCACCGCGCGGACCTGCTGGACGTGCTGCGCCAGCGCGTGGAGTCCGGCGCGGTCACGCTGCGCGTCGCCGCGACCTACGCGCCCGAGCAGGCCGCCGAGGCGCACCGGCGGCTGGAGGCGCACGGCGTGCGCGGGCGGCTGGTGATCACCTTCTAGCCGCGCCCGGAGCCCTGACGCAGGACGGCCCGCCTCCCGGCGGGCCGTCTCGCGTTCACGCGGCCTCGAGCGCCTAGTGCGACTCCGCCGGCGAGGCGTGGTCGTGGTCGTGCGCCTCGTGGTCGTGCTCGCGCTCCTCGTCCGCTCGCGGGTAGTCATGCGAGTGGGTGAGCGGGCTGTGGTTGTGCTCGTGCTGGTGCCAGTAGGTGCGGTGGTCCCACTCGCCGGGCATCATCCCCTCCCGGTGGTGATGTGAGACGTGGTAGTGGTCGTGGCCGTGGACGATCGCCTCGTGCGTGTGGGTGGGCTCGTCGCCCGAGTCGGCGCGCTGCGTCTGCTGGGTCATGCGGACCTCCTTCCCCTCACTCTCGCGGCCCGCGCAGCGGCGCTCCTCAACGCACGAGGCCGCGCGGTGGCACTTCCGTGACACCTCGTCGAACGTTATGTCTCTGACAGCGGGGTGCGCCGCTGTACCCCCAGCGCCGGAGGGGCGATGGTGGAGGGAGCGCAGACCGCGCACACCCCCGCCCTAAGGATCCCGCCATGGCGCCCACGTTCTCCGACCTGCACCTGAGCGCCGAGGTACTTCGCGCCATCGACGCCCTCGGCTTCGAGGAGCCGACCCCCATCCAGGCGCGCACGATCCCGTTGCTGCTGGACGGGAACGACGTGCTGGCGCAGGCGCAGACCGGCACGGGCAAGACGGCGGCCTTTGCGCTGCCCGTGGTGGAGCGCGTGGACACGAAGCGGCGGCAGGTGCAGGCGCTCGTCCTCGCGCCCACGCGTGAGCTGGCCGTGCAGGTGGCGGAGGTGATGCACGCGCTCGGCCGGACGCGCGGCCTCGCGGTGCTGCCGGTGTACGGCGGGCAGGCCTACGACCGCCAGCTGCGCGGGCTGCACGCCGGCGTGCACGTGGTCGTAGGCACCCCGGGCCGGATCATGGACCACATACGGCGCGGCACGCTGGACCTGTCCTCCGTCCGCACCGTGGTCCTGGACGAGGCCGACGAGATGCTGGACATGGGCTTCGTCGAGGACATCGAGTTCATCCTCGACCAGGTGCCGGAGGAGCGGCAGATCGCGCTGTTCTCCGCCACGGTGCCGCGGCGCATCGAGAACCTCGCGAAGCGCTACCTGCGCGACCCGCAGCGCGTGACGATCGCGCAGGAGACGCAGACCGCGCCGCAGACGAACCAGCTCTACGTGGAGGTCCCCTACCGCGGGAAGATCGAGGCGCTGACCCGCATCCTGGACCTGGAGTCGCCGTCCTCGGCGATCGTCTTCTGCCGCACGAAGCGCGAGGTGGACGAGGTGGCGGAGACGCTGCAGGCGCGCGGCTACACCGCCGTGGCCGTGCACGGCGATGTGAACCAGGCGCAGCGCGAGCGGCTGCTGCGCACGTTCCGCGAGGGGCGCGCGGAGCTGCTGATCGCGACGGAGGTGGCGGCGCGCGGGCTGGACATCCCGGACGTGACGCACGTCTTCAACTACGACATCCCGGACGACGCGGACGCCTACGTGCACCGCGTGGGACGCACCGGGCGCATGGGGCGTAAGGGCGACGCGATCACCTTCGTCACGCCGCGCGAGATCCGGCAGTTGCGGTTCATCGAGAAGCAGATCCGCAAGAAGCTGAAGCCGCTGCGCGTGCCGACGCCCGGCGACATCGCGGCGAAGCGCATCGAGGCGTTCCGCGAGCAGCTCCGCAGCGCGATCGCCAGCGGCGCCGGTGACTCCTACACCGGCCTCGTGCGCCAGCTCGCCGAGGAGCACGACCCGTTCATGGTCGCCTCCGCGGCCGTCCACATGGCGATGGAGGCATCCGGGCTGCGGCGCGGCGACGCACCGGCCGACGCCGAGACGCCGATCGTGGCCAGCGAGGACGGGATGGTGCGCCTCCACCTGGACGCCGGCCGCCGACACCGCGTCCGCCCCGGCGACATCGTCGGCGCGCTGACCTCGGAGGCCGAGATCAACGGCAAGGCGATCGGGACGATCGACATGTTCGATGAGCACGCGCTGGTGGACGTCGATCAACGCGTCGTGCGGCAGGTGCTGGACCGCGCGGCGCACCTGGTACTGCGCGGGCATCCCACCACCGTCAAGCTCGCCTAGCGGCCCGCCCTACGCGAGCGTGTGCGCCTCGATCAGCGCGGAGACGCGCGCGACGAGGTCGGTGTAGACGTAGGGCTTGCCGAGGAACTCCACGCCCGCGGCCTCCGCGATCTCGCCCGCGCCCAGGCGGCCGCTCACGATCATCACCGGCGTGCGGGGCGCCGCCGCCCGCAGCCGCGCCAGCGTCTCCGTCCCGTCCGGGCGCGGCATGTTGAGGTCGAGGAGGATCGCGTCGAAGAGCCGGTCGTGGCAGTGGCTCACGGCGGTGTGGCCGTCCAGCGCGACCGTGACCTCCATCCCCGCCGCGGTGAGCGCCCGCTGCGCGATGCGCGCCACGGGCTCCTCGTCGTCGACGACGAGCACGCGGCCGCGGCGCGGAGCCTCGCCGAGGCGCGCGGCAGCCGGGATCGCCGCCTGCCGCAGCGGCTCCAGCGGCAGGGCCACATTGAACTCCGTGCCGAACCCCTCCTCGGAGTCGACGGTGACCTCCCCGCCGTGCG
>JBFWQJ010000300.1:0-3280 GCA_050249515.1 Dehalococcoidia bacterium
GACCGTGTTTGCGCTGGCCATCGTCGCGGGGAACGTCTCGTTCCCGATCGCGGTGTTCCTCGGAATCGTGAGCTAGGAGCCACACATGGAACTGAACTCGCGCATCCCTGAGGGCCCCATCGAGACGCTGTGGGACAACCACCGCTTCAACATGAAGCTGGTGAACCCGGCGAACAAGCGCCGCTTCAACGTCATCGTCATCGGCACCGGCCTCGCCGGTGCGGCGGCGGCGGCGACGCTGGGCGAGCTGGGCTACAACGTCACCGCGTTCACCTACCACGACTCGCCGAGGCGCGCACACTCGATCGCCGCGCAGGGCGGCATCAACGCCGCCAAGAACTACTCCAACGACGGCGACAGCGTGTACCGCCTCTTCTACGACACCGTGAAGGGCGGCGACTTCCGCAGCCGCGAGGCGAACGTGTACCGGCTGGCGCAGACCAGCGTGAACATCATCGACCAGTGCGTGGCGCAGGGCGTCCCCTTCGCGCGCGAGTACGGCGGGGCGCTGGAGAACCGCTCCTTCGGCGGCGTGCAGGTCTCCCGCACGTTCTACGCCCGCGGCCAGACGGGCCAGCAGCTCCTGCTGGGCGCGTACCAGGCGCTGATGCGCCAGGTGGACGCCGGCACGGTCCGCCTGGTCCCGCGCACGGAGATGCTGGACGTCGTCGTGGTGGACGGGAAGGCGGCCGGCGTCGTCGTCCGTGACCTGATCACCGGCGAGGTGTCCAGCCACTCGGCGCACGCCGTGGTGCTGGCGACGGGCGGCTACGGCAACGTCTACTACCTGTCCACCAACGCGAAGAAGAGCAACGCCACCGCCGCGTGGCGCGCGCACCGTCGAGGTGCGGCGTTCGCGAACGCCTGCTTCACGCAGATCCACCCGACCTGCATCCCGGCGAGCGGCGACAACCAGTCGAAGCTCACCCTGATGTCGGAGTCGCTCCGCAACGACGGCCGCATCTGGGTGCCGAAGGACGCGAACGACACGCGGCCGCCCGCGCAGATCCCGGAGGGGGAGCGCGACTACTACCTGGAGCGGCGCTACCCGTCCTTCGGCAACCTCGTCCCGCGTGACGTGGCGTCTCGCGCCGCGAAGCGCGAGGTGGACGAGGGGCGCGGCGTGGGCCCGCTGAAGAACGGCGTCTACCTCGACTTCGCGGAGTCGATCAACCGGCTGGGGCGCAACGAGATCTTCGAGCGCTACGGCAACCTGTTCGAGATGTACGAGCGCATCACCGGCGAGGACCCGTTCGAGACGCCGATGCGCATCTACCCGGCGACGCACTACACCATGGGCGGCCTCTGGGTGGACTACAACCTGATGAGCACCATCCCGGGCCTGTTCGTGGGCGGCGAGGCGAACTTCTCCGACCACGGCGCCAACCGCCTGGGCGCCTCGGCGCTGATGCAGGGGCTGGCGGACGGCTACTTCGTCCTCCCGGCGACGCTGGGCGACTACCTGGCGGGCCTGCTGGGCACGAAGGCGGTCCCCACCGACCACGAGGCCTTCCGCAAGGCCGAGGCCGAGATCGTGGACCAGACGAAGCAGTTCATGGGCACGAACGGCAAGCACTCTGTGGACTACTTCCACAAGGAGCTGGGCAAGATCGTCTGGGACCGCATCGGCATGGCGCGCGACAAGGCGGGGCTGGAGTCCGCGCTGCGTGACATCCCGGCGCTGCGGGCGGACTTCATGCGCGACGTGAAGATCCTCGGCACGGCGGACGGGCTGAACGACTCGCTGGAGAAGGCGTTCCGCGTGGCGGACTTCTTCGAGCTCGCGGAGCTGATGGCGCGCGACGCGCTCCATCGCGAGGAGTCCTGCGGCGGTCACTTCCGCGTGGAGCACCAGACCGAGGACGGCGAGGCGGACCGCGACGACGACAACTTCTCGTACGTGGGCGCCTGGGAGTGGAACGGGCCGGGACAGGCCCAGACGCTCCACAAGGAGCCGCTGACCTTCAACTACGTGCACCCCGCGCAGAGGAGCTACAAGTAATGAACTTCACGCTCAAGGTGTGGCGTCAGTCCGGCCCGGACGCGAAGGGCGGCTTCGAGACGTACCAGGCGAAGGGCATCTCGGACGACATGTCGTTCCTCGAGGTGCTCGACGTCGTGAACGAGGACCTGATCGAGGCGGGCACGGAGCCGATCGCCTTCGACCATGACTGCCGCGAGGGCATCTGCGGCTCCTGCGGGATGATGGTGAACGGCCAGGCCCACGGCCCCGGCACGCGCACCGCGACCTGCCAGTTGCACATGCGCACGTTCAAGGACGGCGACACGATCGTGGTGGAGCCGTGGCGCTCCGCGGCGTTCCCGCTGATCAAGGACCTCACGGTGAACCGGTCGGCCCTCGACCGCATCG
Source organism: Dehalococcoidia bacterium (assembly GCA_050249515.1). Lineage (GTDB taxonomy): Bacteria > Chloroflexota > Dehalococcoidia > UBA2979 > UBA2979 > SHYQ01. Next base: position 2,372 of record JBFWQJ010000300.1, read on the forward strand.
TGGAGTCCGGCGGCTTCATCTCCGTCTCGACCGGCGCGGCGCCCGAGGCGAACCTGATCCCGGTGCCGAAGGTCGTCGCGGATGCCGCGATGGACGCGGCGGAGTGCATCGGCTGCGGCGCGTGCGTGGCAGCCTGCCCCAACGGGGCGGCGCAGCTCTTCACGGGCGCGAAGATGCAGCACCTGAACCTGCTGCCGCAGGGCCAGTCGGAGCGCTACCAGCGCGCCGAGCGCATGGTGGAGACGATGGAGGAGTACTTCGGCTCCTGCACGAACCACGGCGAGTGCCAGTTCGCCTGCCCGAAGGGCATCTCGATCGACGTCATCGCGTACATGAACCGCGACTACATGACGGCGAAGGTGAAGAACCGCAAGCTCCTCGGCCAGAACTAGCGTCGAGGCCCCCTCGGGGCCATCGAGGACACACGACGGGGCGGCCTTCGGGCCGCCCCTTTGGGTTGTGTGCGGGCTAGGGGACGAAGACTAGCTCCGCGTGCTGACTCCAGGCAGCGGCGAGTCGTTGGATGGTCACCGGGGGCTCGACGAAGCACCGTGCAAGATGAAATCCCACGATGCCGCCGTCGGCGACACCTAGCATCTGGAGGTCGTCCGCAGTCTGGAACGCCACAAGATACTCGGCCCGCTCGAAGCTTGTCTTCGAGCGTGAACGGAGTACCCCGACGAACGGGCCAGCGGTCGAGATGAAGTCCCGCGCGAGCCTCGGTTCGCCGCCCTCAAGGGCGAAGTCGTCCGTGTGGCAGCCTGCGCTGTAGAAGGTCGCGGTCGGGGTGCCAAGAGATGCGCCCGGTGGACACCGGATGTTCCCGGGGTTGCTCGGGCCTGTGATGTAGTTGCAGGGCACCTGTGCCCCGCGAATCAAGGACGCGAGCTGCGGGCAATCTCCGTCCAA
>JBFWQJ010000301.1:0-3260 GCA_050249515.1 Dehalococcoidia bacterium
CGCCGAGCTCCCGCTTCAACACTCCGGTCGCCTCGATGATCAGGCGCTGCGCGGCGGCGCCCTCGACTCCCGCGGGCGCGGTGAGGCCGAGGTGCGTCGCGCCGAGTTGCGCGAGGTCGCGCGCGGCGGCGACCCAGTCGGATGCGCCCCCCTCCAGCACGAGGCCGAGCGTGAGTCCGAACGACGCCGGGTCGCGGCCCTCCTCCACGAGCCACGCGCGCAACTGCGCGAGCGCCTCGTCCGAGGGGCGTCCCATGGGGATCCAGCCGTCCGCGTGGCGCGCGGCGCGCCGCAGCGGGCGCGGGTCGGCGGTCGACCCGATCCAGATCGGGATCGGCGGCACCGTGCGGTTGAGGCCCACGCGGTCGAAGTCGTGGAACGCGCCGTGGAACTCCACGTACCGCTCCGACCACAGCCGCCGCAGGAGCGGCAGTTGCTCCTCCATGCGCCGCCCCCGCGTGGAGGCGTCCTGGCCCAGCGCGGCGTACTCGGCCTCGTTCCAGCTCAGGCCGACGCCCAGCTCGAAGCGGCCGTCGCTCAGCGCGCTCAGCTCGGCGGCCTGCTGCGCCACCAGCCCCGTGGGGAGCTGCGGCAGGATCACGATGCCGGTGCGGAAGCGCAGCCGCGAGGTGACGGCGGCGAGGTGCGCGAAGAGCACGAACGGATCGTGGAACGGACCCACGTAGTTGCGGCTGGGCCGGTCCGGGAAGCGCCCCTCCTCCGTCGAGAGGACGTGGCCGCCGATGGTGACGTAGTCCAGTCCGCCCGCCTCCAGCGCGCGCGCGGTGTCGCGCAGCGCCGACGCGTCCTCCGTCGCGTTGAGTGTCAGTCCGGTGCCAAAGTTCATTCAGAGGGTCCCCTCGTTGCCGCGAGAGGATAGCGCGCGCCGTGTCCTACCGTGAGCCGCGCATGATCGCGTAGGTCGCGCGTCCCACCGCCAGCAGCGTGCCCGCCTCGTCGCGGACGTCGATGCCCACGAACGCCAGCGTGCGCGTGGAGCGGAGCACGGTCGCCTCCGCGCGGATGTCCGTGAATGCCGCGGCCAGGAACGACACGTTCATGTCCAGCGTGGCCTGCCCGGTCCACGACTCGTCGCCCTCCTCGCGCAGCGTGAGGACGGCCGCGCCGGCCGCGGCGTCGATGAGCGAGGCGATCGCGCCGCCGTGCATCACGTCCGGGCGGCGCGTGCCGAGCGCGGGGCGCATGGGGAGCGAGAGGCGCACGCGCCCGACGGCGTCCACGCCGTCCACCACGATGCCGAGCGTCGCCCAGTACGCGACGCTGCCGTCATCGACCCGCGCGAGGAGCGCGTCCAGGTGCGCCTCGTCCGCAGTGGTCATCGTGCGCTCACGGGGCGGGCGGGGTGGGCGGCACGGGGCCGGCGGGCGGCGGGGGCTGGTGCGGCGCCTGCTCGCTGGAGGCGGGCGGCATGCCGGGATGCGGGGCGGGCTGTTGCGGCGTGGGCTGGGACATCGAGGCGCGCGGCTCGCCGCTGGACAGCGACTCGTCCACGTCGCCGCCGGTCTCCGTCCCGTTCGCGAGCCCCTGTGTCTCCGTCATCGTCGCCGCGGGCGCGGACTCCGCCTCGTCCGCGCGCTCGTCGATCTGCTCCGTCAGCGATTCGCCGTCCGCGCCGGCGCCGCCGGTCGTGCGGGCGCGGCGGGCGATCTCCGAGATCTCCTCGGCGGCCTCGCGGGACTTGTCGGCGAGGACGCGGGCCGCCTCGGACAGGCGGTCGGTCACCTCGCGCAGCTCGCGGCTCAGGCTGTCCGGCGTGTCGGCAGCGGCGCGCGGGGGCGGCGGAGCGGCATCCTCGCGCGGCATCACGATCCACGCGGCGATGTAGACGGCGATCGCGGCGCCGCCGGTGGCGACGGTGAGCAGCACCGTCACGACGCGCACCAGCGTCACATCGAAGTCGTAGCGCGCGGCGAAGCCGGCGCACACGCCGCCGAGCATGGAGTGCTGCAGGTCGCGGGTCAGGCGCGGTCCGGCCATGACGGTCCTCCCGAGGTGCGGAGTGTGGTGGCCCTGCGGTCACACCATCGTACCCCGTCGCGGGTGCCGCATGGCCGGACGTGTCGGTCGACTTTCGCGCCGAGATGCCGTCGCCTACGCCGCAGAACCGGGCGCGGGCGCACTGATCGAGGCGGGGAGCAGCGCGCCCGGGTCGCGGCTGAAGATCGGCCCCCACTCGATGTCCGTGCGCACGCCCGTGAACGTGTGCCCGCCGTGGGCGGCGAGCATCTTCAGGATCAGCGCGTCACGCCGGCGCATCGCCGCCGTGCGGATCAGGCGCTTCCGCGCGACGCGCCGCAAGAGCGGGTCCAGCTCCATCTGCAGCGACACACCGGAGCGGTCGCCCTGCCCGTCGCCGAACGCGATCCTCGGCGTCTCCGCCAGGTCGTGCAGCGTCCGGTACACCAGGCCCACGTAGTCCACGTGCAGCCGCACGCCGCCGCCCTGCAGCAGGTCGAGGAGGTACGCGCGCGCCTGGTCCGGGATCTCCCAGACCGCGCCCGGCTGCACCGCGATGTCGCGCGCCTCCTCGACGTTCTCGAGCACCGCGATCGGGTTCCCCGACAACTCGAGGATGCGGCCGAGCTGCGTGAGCGCGCGGTTCAGTTCCTCCAGCGGCTCCTTGATCGGCTCGATGTCGGAGACGCCCCAGAACTGCTTCGGGCGGGGCAGGTTCGGGTAGATGATGTAGGGGATCGCGCCGTACGGGTTCGGCCGCGACTCCACCACCTCGTCCTGCGCCCACAGGTCGAAGCGCCCCGCCGTCCACGACTCCACCACCTCGACGGTCGAGGGACGCACGCCGCCGATGGCGCGTGGAGCGCGGCCCACCTGCGCCGCGAACGCGTCCGCGTCCATGCTGTAGCGCGCGGCGACACGATGCACCCGGCGCACGTCGTCGCCGTGCCACCAGACGTACAGCCCCTGCACGTCCGGCGCGGAGACGAGGACGCGCTTCTCGTGCGCGTCCCACGTCACCTTGAACGCGCCGTCGCCCAGCGTCGCCGTGTCGATCTCCGTCTCCACATCCAGCCGCGCCAGGTCGTTGGCCTCCCACGTTTCGCGGAGCGCCGCCTCCGCCCCGGCCGCCACGCGCCGCGCCTCGGCGCCGTCGCCCAGCGGGTGCGCCAGCGGACGGTGGTCCGTCACGAGGTACGACGCGCCCTTCTCCACGATCGCGCGCGCGTAGTTGAACGTGTGCACGCGGTCGCGGCCGTTGCGCGGCGGGCCGCCTCGACGGC
>JBFWQJ010000302.1:0-3238 GCA_050249515.1 Dehalococcoidia bacterium
CGTGTGCTCTTCCGATCTACAGAGCGAGCTGCAGAGCGCGGCGAAGAGCGCGCAGGACACGAACGCCTCGCTCGCCGCGGGGCGCGACGAGGCGAAGCAACGCGTCAGCCAGCTGGAGACGAAGCTGATGGAGACGCAGGGCAAGGTCACCGACCTGGAGGCGACGACGGCGCGCCAGACGCAGGAGCTGAAGTCGCTCGCGTCCTGCCTCAACGGGACGGCGGTCGGGCTCGCCTTCGGCCGGACGAACCGCTGGCCCTCCGCGGAGGTCGCGCTGGCCGCGGTCGCGGACGCGTGCAAGGCGTCGGAGTCGCTGCTCCAGCGCTAGCGGCGGTCCGCCGGCTCGTGCGCCGCGTGCGCGCCTGACGCGTCGAGCGCGGGCGCGTCGCCGACGGTGACGACGTGCGTCACGACCAGCGTGTCCACCGCATCACGGCGGCGGATGCCGAGTTCCAGCACGCGTGCCCATGTCCCGTGCGCGGGCACCTCGTACGTCTCGCCGGTGCAGAGGCAGCGGATCATCAGCGCGGGCTCCGCGCTGTGGGGCGTCGGCAGGTGCGGCGCGACCCAGAAGCGCACCGGACGGTCCAGGGGGTTGCGCAGCACCGCGACCACGCGCTGCGCCTCGTCCAGCGTCACGCGCAGATCGCCGCCCGGGATCTCCTCGCCGATGTCACGGCCGACCTCGGGCGCCTCGCCAGACGGGTAGCTTCGCATCAGCCACGTCGACTGGCCGGGGAGAGCGCGGTGCAGCGTGACCGTGGCGGGGAACGCCTCCGGCAGCACCCAGCGCACGCGCAGTTCCGCGCCGCGGGCGGGGGCGCCCGCCGTGCACGCCGGGAGCGCGAGCAGGAGCGCGCACGCGGCGACGAGGAGCGCGCGGCGGGCGTGCGGCCAGCGCGGCGGGTGGTCGGGCAGCGTCGTCATGTGTCCCATTCTGCGGCTCGGCGGGCCGGCCGTCAGCGGACACACGAAGGCCCCGGTCGCCCGGGGCCTTCGCGTTGATCCTCGGCCGGTGCGCTAGGAGCGCGACGACTCGATCTTGTTGCTGGAGGAGCCGTACTCCTCCCACGAGCCGTCGTACACGGCGACGTTCGGGTAGCCGATGATCTCCTTCAGCACGAACCACGCGTGCGCGGCGCGGATGCCGGACTGGCAGTACGTGAAGATCGTCTGGTTGTCCTGCGCGACGATGCCCGCGGTGTCGTAGAGCTTCTTCAGGTCCGCGACCGGCAGGAACTCACCGCTCTTGTTCACGGCCTCCGAGTACGCGAGGTTCTTCGCGCCGGGGACGTGGCCACCGGCCTTCGCCGGGGCGCGCAGGTCACGGCCGGAGTACTCCTCGGCCGTGCGGGAGTCGCAGACGATCTTGGAGGGGTCGCCGACCGCCTTCACCATCTGCTCCATGTTCACCACGATGGCCGTGTTCGGCTTGGCGGTGAAGGCGTACTGGGTCGCGGTGCGCGCGGGCACGTCCTTGGAGACGGGCTTCTTCGCGGCCTCCCAGGCGGTCCACGTGCCGTTCAGGACGCGCGAGTCCTTGTGCCCGTAGACGTCCAGGCTCCACGCGATGCGCGTCGACCAGAGGCTGCTCGAGTCGTCGTACAGGACGATGGTCTGCTCCGGCTTGATGCCGGCCTTGCTCAGCGCGCCGGCGATCTGCTCGGCGGAGGCCAGCTCGCCGATGTCGCCCTTCTTCTGGTTGAAGTCCGCGGTGGCCATGAGCACGGCGCCCGGGATGTGCCCGGCGTCGTACTTCGCCTTCGCGCGCAGGTCGACGATGACCACGTTCGGGTCCGAGGTCTTCCCGGCGAGCCAGTCGACGCTCACCAGGCGGTCCGGGTTCGGCTTCAGCTGCTGCGCCGCGGGCGTGGCCTTCGCCGGCGCCGCGGTGGTGGCGGCCGCGGTCGCCGCGGCCTTCGGGGCCTCGGCGGCGGGCTTCGCCTCTTCCTTCGCACCGCAGGCGATGGCGAGGCTCGCCAGCACCGCAGCGCCTGTCAGCATCACGCCCTTGCGGGACGCGAGTTCGAACTTCATGGTGCTCCCTCTGAGATATCGCCCGGCTCTGAACCCGGGCGCTTTATTCCGACCGCCGTCTCGGGACGGCGTATGTCGCTCTTGATGTGGCCCGCACAAGGCGCGCCGGAACGCCCTAGGCGTCTTTGAACAGGCGGATCATCCACTCGCCCTCGCGGACCTCGTCGATCTCGACGCCGTAGCCGCGCTTCATCGCCTCGGGGGGGATGGTGGAGAGTGCGGGCGGGTGGTCGGTCAGCACGTCCAGCGCGCCGATGCCGGGCTGCACCTCGTCCAGTTCCTTGTTGGTACGCAGCATGGGGTACGGGCAGATCTCGCCACGCACGTCCAGCACGGGGACAGCGGTCTCAGTCTCAGCCATGGTTCCCTCACTCCTCGCTTCGAGGTTGACTCGCTACGCGTCACGCTCCGGCGCGGCGGTGCGCGGGCGCAGCGCGATGCGCCAGCCCAGTTCCGCGTCGCGCCGGAACGACGACTTCACGCCGCGCACGGCGGCGGTCGGCACCACGTACTTCGCGATGACGTCATGTTCCGTGGTCAGGTCCAGCGACTCACCCGCGGCCGCGCGGTCGATCGCGGCCTCGATGTCGGCGAGCGTCTGCGGCAACTTGCGGTCGCCGAGGGCGATCTCCGTCACCACGGGCTCTTCAGCGCCGGGCGTGTTCGGCGTGTCGCTCACGTGAGCCTCCGGATGATGCGGGTGCCGATGAGCGCGCCGCCGGCCATCGCCAGCGCGTACACCCAGCCGTTGAGCGCGAGCGACGGGATCGCGGAGTAGAACGCGCCCAGCGTGCAGCCCAGGCCCAGCCCGGCGCCGTAGCCCATCACCAGGCCACCGCCCAGCGACTGCAGGTAGCGCTGCGGCTGCCGCGGCACGCGCAGGCGGAACTCCCGCGCGAGCACCGCGGCGACGAACGCGCCGACGATGATGCCGATGTTCAGCATGAACCCGTCCGTGAACCAGGACGCGCCCTCCGCCAGCGCCGCGGCACACCCGGCGAGGCCCTCGAGGCCCTTCTGCACGCCGACGGGGATGCCGGCCAGCGCGCCGACGTCGTTCGACCAGCGCGAGATCTCGCCGACCACGCCGATCGGGCGGTACTTGATGAAGAGCAGGACGTTCAGCAGCGCCAGCACCACGCCGCCGGCGAGCGGCGACCACTCCCGGCGGAACACGCCGCGCAGCGCCACGCGCACATCG
>JBFWQJ010000303.1:0-3224 GCA_050249515.1 Dehalococcoidia bacterium
TCAGCGCGTTCGCGAAGACGCTCCGGGAGCGGCTGCAGCGCGACAACCTCGGCCTCGTCATCGGCATCCCGGCCAATGCCGGTGCGAACGGGGCGTACGACTGGAACGCGCTCGGCGGCGTCGCCGACGGGCTGTGGCTGCACGGGCTCGCCGACCCGGCCGCCTACTACGAGCAGATGGAGCAGCTGCTGACCGCGCGTCGCGACGGCAACACCGACCTGTCGAAGGTCTCGCTGGTGCTCGACCGGCACTCCGTAGACCGGCGCGGCCAGCAGATCACGCCGATGTCGCTCCGCGACGCGCTCACAGTCGCGAGCACGATCGACCCGAAGGCGGAGGCTGCGCCGGCGTCCGCCGGCGGCACGATCGCGCTCCGCGCGCTCAACCTCGGCGACGGCCAGCAGGGCGCGGGCCTGCGCTGGGACGCGGCGTCGAGGATGGTGGCGTTCACGTACACCTCCACGGACGGCGCGCACAACGTGTGGGTGGAGAATCGCTTCTCCGCCGCCTTCCGCATGGACCTCGCCGCGCGCTTCGGCCTCGGCGGCATCGTCGTCGACCCGGCGCGGCAGGACACGACGCTGCCCGAGGTGTGGGACGTGGTCGTGCTGTTCGCGCAGGACGGGTCGGTGCGCCTGGAGCGCCCGTTCGGGCCGTACCTCGCGCCGTGCTGGCAGGCGGCGCAGGGGAAGATCGAGGGACCGCCGGCCTGCTGGAGCGCGGACACGACGCCGGCCTCCGTGAACTGGCGCGCGCCGCAGGAGAGCGGCACGTACAACGTCCGCCTCGTCGTCTCGGACGGGGCGACCTTCGTCGCGCAGGAGCTCGCGCTGCGCGTGGGCACCGGCGGGGGCACGCCGACGCCGACTCCCACGCCGACGCGCACGCCCACGCCCACCTCGACGGCGACCGCCGCCCCGACGACGGCGCCCACCGCCGCGCCGACCGCGGCACCGACGACCGCGCCCACTGCGGCGCCGACCACCGCACCGACCCCCGCGCCGACTCCGCCGCCGATCGTCACCTCGACGCCGGCGCCGACCGCCGCGCCCACCACCGTGCCGACCCCGGTGACCACGTTCCCGGGCGGCGTCCCGCCGGGGCCGGCGGGCCAGTGAGCGCGACGCGCCGCCATGCCCCCCACGCGGGGGGCATGCGCGTGATCGCGGGGAGCGCCCGGGGCGTCCCCCTGCGCGGGCCGCGGGGCTCGGACACGCGCCCGACGGCCGCGCGCCTCCGCGAGGCGCTGTTCTCCATGCTCGAGGCGGCCTACGCCGACTTTGACCAGGTGCTGGACCTCTACGCCGGCAGCGGCGCGCTCGGCATCGAGGCGCTTTCGCGCGGCGAGGGCGAGGCGACGTTCGTGGAGGCCGACCCACGAGCCGTGGAGGCGATCCGGGAGAACCTGGCGAAGACGCGGCTGGACGAGCGCGCGCGCGTGGTCCTCGCGCGGGTGGAGCGCTGGCGTCCGCCCCCCGGGGCGGCGTACACGCTCGTAGTGGCTGACCCCCCGTATCATGACGCAGCCGCGTGGGAGGCGATTGACACGGCCGTGCAGGGCGCGCTGGCGCCGCACGCCATGGTCGTCGTGGAACACGAGGCACGCGTCACGCCGCCGGATGCGCTCGCGGGTCGCCCGCTGTGGCGCGAGCGCCGGCAGGGCGCGGGATCCGTCGCCGTCTATCGCCCGACAGGAGAGGATGCTCCATGACCGTTGCGCTGTACCCCGGTCGCTTTGACCCCGTGACGAACGGGCACGTCGACATCGTCCAGCGTGCGGCGCGTATCTTCGACGAGGTGGTGGTGGGCGTGGCGATCAGCCGCTCCGCCATCTTCACGCTCGAGGAGCGCATGGACATGATGACGAAGGCGCTCAAGGGCTGGGACAACGTGCGGGTCACGGCCATCGAGGGGCTCACGGTGGACTCCGCCAAGGCGTGCGGCGCCAGCGTGATCGTGCGCGGCCTGCGCGTGGCGGACTTCACGTACGAGTTCGACATGGCGCTGATGAACCGCAACATGGCCCCGGACATCGAGTCTGTGTACATGATGACTGCGCTGGAGCACCTCTTCGTCAGCGCGACCCGCATCCGCGAGCTGTCCAGCTTCGGGCGCGACGTGAGCGAGTTCGTCCCCCCCGGGGTGAACGAGGCGATCCAGAAGAAGTTCGCGAAGACGTCCTAGCGGGCGTCGCCGCGTGGAAGGCCGCTGAGATGGATCTGCTGCACCTGGTCGACCGGCTCGAAGAACTGGTGGCCGGCGCCCAGAAGATGCCGATCGGCAACCGGGCGATCCTCGACCGCCGCCGCCTGCTCGACGTCGTCGACCAGATGCGCATCGCCGTGCCGCAGGAGGTGCGCGAGGCGCAGGACATCGTCGCGCACCGCGACGCGATCCGTCGGGAGGCGGAGGAGGAGGGGCGCATCCTCCTCGCGCAGGCGGAGGAGCGCGCCGCCCGCCTCGTCGAGCAGCACGAGATCGCGCAGGCCGCCCGCAAGCGTGCCGAGGAGATCGCCAACGAGGCGGAGGCCCGGCTGGAGGAGCGCATCGCGGAGGCGAACGCTGACATCCAGCAGCGCATCCAGGAGTCGCGCCAGATCGCGCGCGAGCAGATGGCGGCGGCGGACGACTACGCCCGTGAGCTGCTGCTGCGGTTGCAGCGCCAGCTGGAGGCCTTCGTCAGCAGCGTCCGCAACGGTGTGGAGCAGCTGGAGCCGCAGGCGCCGACGTTGCGTCGGGACGCCTCCGCCGCACCGATCGTGCGGGAGACGGCACGTCCGGCGCGCGAGATGCGCGAGCCGTCCTTCGACGACGACGAGCCGTACGAGGCGCCGGTGAGCGACGCCCGCACCGCCCCCGGCCGGTCGCCGATCCCGCTGCGCCGCGAGGACGAGGGCGACGACCTGGAGAACCTGCTCCGGCCCCGCCACCGCGACATGCCGCCCGCGCAGCAGCAGGCGCCCGTCATCGACGACTTCGAGCACGAGCCGCTGGACGACGACCCCATGCTCCAGCCGCGCCGCGAGTCCCGTCAGCCGCGCAGCGGCCGCGAGGACCCCGGTGCCCGCTTCGAGGACGAGTACGGCGACGAGTAGCCGCGACGAGCCGGCGGCCCCGGAGCGCGTGCGAGCGCTCAGGCGCCCCAGAGCTCGGACAGCAGACGCCGGAACGCCTCCATGGCCTCGGCGCGCCGCTCACCGGTCAGCAGCGCCTCCCCGTGGTCG
>JBFWQJ010000304.1:0-3219 GCA_050249515.1 Dehalococcoidia bacterium
AGGAGACGGCGCGGCGCATCGGCGACGCGCGGACGCTGCGGCTGCTGTACCTGCTCTCGGTCGCGGACGCGCGGGCGAGCGGGCCGAACGTGTGGAGCCAGTGGAAGGCGCAGCTCATGCGCGCCTTCTACCAGCGCCTCCTCCGCGTGCTGGAGGCCGAGGCGCCCGACGCGCAGATGCCGACGATCGAAGGTGTCGCGGAGGCGCTGCGCACGCGCTTCGCGCCGGAGGCGGTGCGGGCACACCTCGCCGGGATGGGGCCGGACTACCTCCTCAGCACGCCGGCCGCGGTCGTCGGCGACCACATCGCGCTGATCGCGCAGGCGGCGGCCAACGGCGGCACGGCCGCGCGGCAGGACCGGCTGGGCACACTGGACCGGCTCACCGTGGTCACGCCCGACCGCCCCGGCCTGATCCAGACGATCGCCGGGACACTCGCCGGCTACAACGCCAACGTCCTCGGCGGCGTCGCGCACACGCGCGATGACGGCGTGGCGATCGAGGTGTGGCACGTCGCGGACGCGCTGGGGGTCGGCATCGACGAGCGTCGCTGGCACCGCATCCTCACCGCCGTCCCGGCGGCGCTGCACGGCGAGTTCAAGATCGACGAGCGCCTGGCGGAGGTGCGGGCCTCCTACCCCGCCCCGCCAATCGCTGACGTGCCCACCGTCGTCCACGTCGACAACGCGGCCTCGCGCGACTACACGATCCTCGAGGTCTCGGCCGCGGACCGGCGCGGGCTGCTCTACGGCGTGACGAAGCTGCTCCACGAGCGCGGGATCGACATCCACCTCGCGAAGGTGGACACGATCGGCCCGGAGGTGGTGGACGCGTTCTACATCCGCCGCGAGAACGGCCGCCGCATTGACGACCCGGACGAGATCGAGCGCCTCCGCACCGCCGTGATCGACCTCCTGGAGTCGCTGGCTCCGTAGCCTGCCGGGCCCCCTCGGTCGGCGCTCGCGCGGGTGCTAGCATGGCCTCGAACCCCGCACCCTAGCCGCGCCCCGCCGCGAGACCGGAGCCCCGATCTCATGACCGACGTTGTGAAGGACCTCTACGAGCTGGGCGAGACGCCGCCGCGCGGCCACGTGCCGAAGCAGATGTACGCCGGCGTCGTGCGCCAGTCGCGCTTCGGCGAGCCGCGCGAGGCGTTCCAGGTGGAGGTCGTGGACACGCCGACGCTCGGGCCGAAGCAGGTGCTGGTCTGGGTGATGGCCGCGGGCGTGAACTACAACAACGTCTGGGCCGCGCTGGGCAAGCCGGTGGACGTCATCGGCGTGCGGCAGCGCCGAGGCGAGCCGGAGGACTTCCACATCGGCGGGTCGGACGCCTCCGGCATCGTCTGGGCGGTGGGCCCGGAGGCGCGCGGCGTGCAGGTGGGCGACGAGGTCGTCATCCACGCGGGCACCTGGGACGAGGACGCGGCGGACATCAAGGCCGGCGCCGACCCGATCACCTCGTCCACCGCGCAGCTCTGGGGCTACGAGGTGAACTACGGCGGCTTCGGCCAGTTCACGCGCGTCAACGACTACCAGGTGCTGCCGAAGCCGAAGCACCTCACGTGGGAGGCGGCCGGCGCGTACATGCTCGTCGGCGCCACCGCCTGGCGGCAGCTCATGGGCTGGCCGCCGCACACGGTCCGCCCCGGTGACCCGGTGCTGATCTGGGGCGGCTCCGGTGGCCTGGGCAGCATGGCGATCCAGATCGTGAAGGCGCAGGGCGGCATTCCGATCGCGGTGATCTCGGACGACTCCAAGACCGAGTGGTGCATGAAGCTGGGCGCACACGGCGTGATCAACCGCACGGACCCCGCGTTCACGCACTGGGGCCGGCTGCCGGACCTGGACGACGCCGCCGCCTTCGGCGAGTGGATGAAGGGCGCCCGCGCGTTCGGCGCGAAGTTCTGGGAGGTGCTGGGCGAGCGTCGCGCGCCGCGCATCGTCTTCGAGCACCCGGGCGAGGCGACGATCCCGACCTCGATCTTCATCGTGGACAACGCGGGCATGGTGACGATCTGCGCGGGCACCACCGGCTACAACGCGGACATCGACCTGCGGTACCTGTGGATGCGGCAGAAGCGCCTGCAGGGCTCGCACTTCGCGAACACGGAGCAGAGCCGCGAGTTCAACGACATGGTCGCCTCGGGCGCCATCGACCCCGCGCTCTCGCGGACGTTCCCGCTCGCCGAGATCGGCGAGGCGCACCAGCTGATGCACGAGAACCGCCACCCGGCAGGGAACATGGTCATCATGCTGAACGCCACGCGCGAGGGCATGACGACGCTGGAGTAGCCCCTTCGACGGCCGAGCCTCGACGCCACGAGCGCTGTCGAGGTGGTCGCGCCGGCCGTCGAGATCCTCCCCGTCCGGGTGCACCGCCCGGGGAAGCCCGAAGGGGCGCAGCCCCTTCGGATCTCATCCCCCCTCCCGCGCCGGGAGGGGGCAGGGGGTGGGCCGCCTCCCGGGTCACCTCGACGCCGGCCGGGCATCGCGCGAGCGCCGCTACTGGTAGATGACGTAGTCCGGCGGGTGGGGGAGCGCCTGGATCTGCTCGGGCGTGAGCAGCGGCGTGTCCCAGTGGAAGAAGAGCTTGAACGCCGCGCGGTCGGAGCCGACGCGCGCGTAGGCCTCGTAGCCGGAGAGCTTCGCGTCCGCGCCGCCGAAGCCGTCCATGTCGATGGTCAGCTCCACCTCCGGCGTGTCCGCGTACGCGGCCTTGTCGGTCAGCATCCCCGGCTTGAACTGGTGCAGCACCAGCACCTTGGAGGGCAGCGCGGCCTCGTGCACGAGGTCGGCGAGGTACGCCTGTACCTCGTTCACCTGTGCGGCGCTCACGGTGCCGATCGCCTCGCCCGGGGGCAGCCCCTTCCCACGCGTCGCGAACTCCGGGTCGAGGGCGAGGTGGACGAACGGCTCGCGGAGTACGGCGTCCAGCCGGCGCACCTCGCGCAGCGGGTCGGACCAGCCGATCTGCACGTCCAGGAACAGCAGCACGTCCGCCTCGCGCGCGGCGTCCACCCACTCCGCGATCGTCTCGTCACCCATCCACGCGAGGTAGGTGCCGCAGGGGCCGGGGCGCGGCTGCGCGACCGCGACGATCTGGTGGACGGCGGCGCGCACCTCGCGCGGGCCGTTCGCCGCGTCGTGCGCGGCGGCGAGCTCCCGAGCGCGGGCGATCGCCGCCGCGGGGCTGTCGTGGCAACCGAGCTCGCCCATG
>JBFWQJ010000305.1:0-3195 GCA_050249515.1 Dehalococcoidia bacterium
CCGCTGCTGGACGCGGTGAAGACGCCGTCGCCCTCGCACGGTAGTGGTGACACGGACGGGCCGGTGGCGCTGCCCCCGGCCCGTCCTGCTTCCGGTACGCTGCACGGATGCGATACCGAGTCCTGCCCGCGCTCTGCGCCCTCCTCGCCGCCGGCGCCCTCGGCGCGTGCGTCGACCCGCGGGCCGCCCCCGGCCCATCGAGGACGCCCGCGGGGGTCGTCACCGGCACGGCCGCGCCGACGGCCACACCGGCCGTCGCTCCGAAGGCGGGCACCGCCACCCCGCAGCCCCCTGCCGCGGGAGCGCTGATCGAGGCCGCGGCGACCGGCGACCTCGCCGCGGTGCGAGCGCTGATCGCGGCCGGAGCGGCCGTCGACGAACGCGATGCGCGCGGGCGCACGCCCCTGTTCCGCGCCGCACAGAACGGCCACCTGCCGGTCGCCCGCGCGCTGCTCGCCGCCGGCGCGGACGTGAACGCCGCCGATGAGGCAGCCGACACACCGTATTATGTCGCTGCACTCGCCCGACACGCCGAACTGACCGGGGTGCTGCTGGACGCCGGCGCGGATCGCGTGGGCACGCGGGCGTACGGGGGTACGCCGCTCATCGCCATCTCGGAGCGCGGCTGGGTGGACGTGGCGCGGGAGATTCTGCGCCGCCCGCGCATCCCGGTGGACCACGTGAACAACCTGGGCTGGACCGCGCTGATCGAGGCGATCATCCTCGGCCGGGGCGGGCCGGACCACCAGGAGATCGTGCGCCTGCTGCTGGAGTACGGCGCGGACCCGAACATCGCGGACGGGCAGGGTCGGTCGCCGCTGACCCTCGCACGCGAGCGCGGCTACCTCGAGATCGTCGCGATGCTCGAGGCAGCCGGTGCGCGCTGAATCAGGCTAGCGCCCGCGCTGGGCGCCCTCCGCGGGCAGGTGGGAGCGCAGGAAGTACGCCTGCAGGTCCGTCTGCTGCTGCCCCGCGATGAAGATGTCCTGCGTGGTCAGGTCCTCCGCCTTGTCGCACAGCTCGATCGCCTTCGTCAGCGCCTCGCTGTACGACTCGAAGCGGTCGACGAGGAGATGCAGGCACTCCTGCTCCTCGATCTCGCCGATCGGCAGATCCTCCAGCGGCGAGCACTCCGCGGCGTTGCGCACGGTGCCCATGGGGATCGCCTGCAGTGCGCGCACGCGCTCCGCGTAGAGGTCCACGTGCGCGAGCAGCACCTCCGCCACCTCGTCGAAGAGCTTGTGCAGCGCGATGAAGTTCGGGCCGACCACGGTCCAATGCGCCTGCTTCACCTGGCTGCGGAGATCGGCCGCGGTCGCGACCATCAGGTTCAACTGGTCGACGACCTGCTGGTCGCCCATCGATTGCCGCCCGGATCGCGCCCTGGTTTCGGTCGCCATATCTGTGTGCCTCCATTCGAGGTCACGATAGGCGTGGGCTCGTTGCAGAACCCTCCGCGTCAGTCGGCCGCCGTCGCATCGGCGTGAGACGAGGCGGGGACGCGCGAGGCTCGCGCGGGCTCGGTCGGCTCCCGGAGCGTGCGGGGGAACCACAGCACGGCGACGGTCGCGGCGAGGGCGGCGAAGGCCATCACGTAGAACGCCTGGTGGATGCCCTCCGTCAGCGCCTGCTGCAGCGCCGCGAGGACCTCCGGGGGGAGGGCGTCGCGGGCCGCAGGCTTGAGCAGCGCGTTCGCGCCGCCCTCGGCGCCGGAGAGCTGGTACTGGTCGAGCAGCGGCTGCAGGCGCATGCCCATGATCGTGCCCATCACCGCCACGCCCACGCTGCCGCCGATGCTGCGGAAGAACTGCATGGAGGCGGTCGCCACGCCACGCTCGGACCAGGTCACGGAGTTCTGCACCGAGATCGTGATGCCGACGCTGGAGAAGCCGAACCCGAGGCCCATCAGGGTCATCCAGCCGATCGCGGTGAGCGTGCTGCTGCCTCGGTCGAGCAGCAGCAGCCCCAGCGTCGCCGTGGCGGTGAGCGCCATGCCTGCAATGATCGTGCGCCGGAAGCCGATGCGCATGAGGAAGCGCCCGCCCAGGCCCGCGCCCACGGGCCAGCCCATCGTCAGCACGCCCAGCACCAGGCCCGCCTCGGCGGCGGACGCGCCCTGCCCGCCCTGCACGAAGATCGTGATGAACGAGGTCGCCCCCGACTGCACCACGCCCGAGCCGAGCGACCCCAGCGCGGCGATGCCCACGACCGGCACCAGGAACAACCTCGGCGGCAGGACCGGCTCGGACGCGCGGAGCTCGTTCCAGATGAACGCCACGAGCAGCGCCGCGGAGACGGCGATCAGGCCCAGCGACTGCGCACCGATGCCGGCCGTGCGGTCCGTAGGCGACAGCGCGAAGAGCAGCGCCAGCACCCCGGCGCCCAGCAGGAACACGCCGGCGAAGTCGATGCGGTGCGCGTGCCGCTCCACCGTCTCGTGGTACTGGGTCGCCATGATGATGACGGCGATCAGCCCGATCGGCACTGTGACGAGGAACACGAGGCGCCAGCTGGCGAACGCGATCAGCGCGCTGCCCAGCAGCGGCCCGAGCAGGCTCGCGACGAACCACGCGCTGGCGAAGATCCACTGCAGGCGCGCGCGCTGGGCCATCGGGAACGCGTCGCCCATGATCGTCTGCGCCACGGGCTGCACGCACGCCGTGGCGAGCCCCGTCAGCACACGACACGCGATGAGCTGCTCGACGTTCTGCGCGAGCGACGAGGTGATCGCGCCGAGCGCGAACAGTCCCATCCCGAAGTAGTAGACGGGCTTCCGTCCGAACAGGTCGGCCAGCTTGCCGAAGATCGGGATCGCGATCGTCAGCGCCAGCAGGTACGCCGCGAACACCCACGCATAGAGCTCGATGCCGTTGAGGGCGCCGACCACGGTCGGCAGCGCCGCCAGCACCATGGTCTGGTCCAGCGCCGGCATGAAGTTGCCCAGCCACAGCGCGGCGACCAGGAAGTAGAAGGATCGGCCGGTCATCGGACCCCATCTCATCGCGTCGGAGGAGCCCCCATTCTGCGCGCTCGCGCGCTCGGGGGGCAGGGGCGGCGGGCACCCTCGATGGCGGGGGGTTCGGCGAGATTCCGCGCGAAACGCCTACGCCCGCGCGCGCTCCAGCGAAGCACTGCCGATTTACGATCGTGATTGCCGGACGCTCGGAGGAGGACACACATGCCGAAGAAGGGCCA